>CAYUME010000235.1:0-7212 GCA_964445475.1 uncultured Planctomycetia bacterium | reverse complement strand
CAGGCGGATTCAAGGGTTTTCGGCAGAGGGCTTGGATTGGGTCCCTCAATCCGCGACCCGGACGGGCGCGGGGACCGCGACGGGTGTCAGGTCGTCGCGCGCCGGGACCCGTCCGCCTACGAGCCGTCCGACCCATATCAGGAGATCCCCGATGCGCAGCGGCTTGGGCAGGAAGGCCGTGGCGCCGTGCGCACTGGCGGCGTCGGACACGGCGCGCGTCGTCAGCGCGGAGAGGAGGATGCACGGCCCCCGGTAGCCTCGCGACCGGGCGCGCTGGAGGAGCTCCATCCCCGTCATCTCCGGCATCATGACGTCGCTGACCAGGAGGTGCGGCGGATCGGCCTCGATCTCCCGGAGCGCGGCCTGCGGATCCATCCGGCAGTCGACCGCGTACCCGTCGGTGGTCAGGATCGCCTCTATCAGCTCCAGGACGTTCGGGTCGTTGTCCACGACGAGGATTCGGCTCTTCACGGCATCCCCCTTCCGGATTGCGTTTCCGGACACCCGCAGGTCCCCGACCGCCGCCGTGCGCCTCCTGTCCGGTCCTGTCCCGCCGCGTCCTTACCGGCCGACGCTGCAGGTGGACCAGCCGGCCTGCCCCCAGTCCGACCGCCCGCTGCTGAGACGCGCGTCGAGGTAGGCCATCTCCCGCGTCGCGTCGAGCTTGTCGGGTCGCGTGCCGTCCGGGATGGCCCAGACGGGGATGTCCAGCTGGCGGGCCACCCGCTCGCGCATCTCGAAGAACTGCGCGTCGTGGGCCGGCTTGCCGTCCTTGCGGTACCGGGCCTGCCAGGCGTGGATCATCTCGTAGGCGACGACCCCCGTGAAGTAGACGGAGGGCTCCCAGATCCATCCGCCGGCGATGCGGATCTCGTCCTTGGCGGGGTCGTAGAGGCTGTTGCTCCGCGCCACCTCGTCCCGCTCGCAGAAGCCGACGTTACAGGTGACCTCGCCGTTGAAGGCCTTCTCGTTCACCTCCCGCGCCGTCTCGTCGAGCATCTGCCGCCCGGCATTGCAGCCGACGAGCAGCGAGACCCCCGCGACGGCCAGGAGGCCTTTCGCGGCCCGTCCCGCCTGCCGGTCGCGCGTCCTGTCTTCGGTCGTCATCATCTTTGGCCTCCTTTCGGTGTCCTGGCGTCTTGTTCACGAACCGAAGGAGATAGAAAGCAAGTCGCGTGCCATAAAACGGGTGCCGAACGGGGAAGTCCTGTCTGCTTGAGCGGCAATGAGATGCAGCGTGAACGCGAGGGGTGGGGCGCCGGGGCGGGAACGGGGCGGCCTGTGTCGTTTTGAACGGGCGGCCCATTACGGGGTTGCGAAATGAGACAGGCCGGGGACGTCCCCGATTCCAGCGTGGGAGGGGTTTGTCCCCGCTTCCCGGATCCGTCCCGGCATGCCGGGGACAACCCCGATCTCCCGTCGCCCGCCTTCGCCACGACGGGATGATGAAGACGCTTCGGCGGGGTTCGCCGATGTTGTTGATGTCAGAAGCCCCGCCCCACCGGGGCCGCCGAAGCTTCAGCGAAGGAGGCCGGGGCGGGGAGGCTTCGCACGGCTCACGTCGCCAGGTCCAGCGTCTCGCGCACCTTCCGCGCCAGCTCGCCGGCCGTGACGGGCTTCTGGATGAACTGCGCGTGCAGGTCCGGCAGGGTGCACGCGGCGGCCTGGTCCGCGTAGCCCGACATGAAGAGCAACTTCAGGTCCGGCCGGCGCTCCCGCAGCCGGCGGGCCAAGTCGGGGCCTCTCATCCCCGGCATCACCACGTCCGTCAGGAGCAGGTGGATCGTCCCGGGGTGGCGTTCGGCCAGCTCGATCGCCCTCGCCCCGTCGGAGGCCTCGTGGACGATGTACCCCCCGCCCTGCAGCATGTCCCGGACCAGCTCCCGGACCAGGTCGACGTCCTCCACCAGCAGGATCGTCTCGTTCCCCTTCGGGGCGAGCGCGGTGAGCTGGACGGACGAGCTGTCGTGGCCCTCGATCCGGGGGAGGAGGATCTCGACCGTCGTTCCCCGCCCGACCTCGCTCCGGACGTCGATGTAGCCTTCGCTCTGCTTGACGATCCCGTAAATGGTGGCCAGGCCCAGCCCGCTGCCCTGCCCCTGCGCCTTCGTGGTGAAGAACGGCTCGAAGAGGTGCTCCTTGACGCGGTCGTCCATCCCGCAGCCGGTGTCGCCCACCGAGAGCCGGACGTAGGGGCCGGTCTTGACCTGGTAGGGACGGGTCTTCGCGAAGGTCTCGTCCAGCTCCACGTTGGCGGTGGCGATGGTGAGGACGCCCCCGTTCATCATGGCGTCCCGGGCGTTGACGACGAGGTTGACGAGGACCTGCTCGATCTGCCCGGGGTCGGCGCGGGTCAGGCCGAGCGCGGGGTCGAGGTCGGTCCTCAGCGTGATGTCTTCGCGGATGAGCCGGTTCAGCATCTTGACCAGGTCCGCCACGGTGGCGTTGAGGGTGATCACCCGGGGCTGCAGGATCTGCCGGCGGCTGAAGGCGAGGAGCTGGCGGGTCAGGTTGGCGGCGCGCTCTCCGGTCTTCCGGATCAGGTCGAGCGTGGCCCGGGCGGGGTCGTCGGGGGGGAGGCGCCGCAGCTCCAGCTCGGCCCGCCCGTTGATGATGAAGAGCAGGTTGTTGAAGTCGTGCGCCACCCCGCCGGCCAGCAGGCCGACGGCCTCCATCTTCTGGGCCTGGCGGAGCTGGGCCTCGATCTGGCGTCGATCGGTGATGTCGAGACCGAAGAGGTTCAGATAGCCCGCCTTCGGGTTGGGCGCGATCACAAACGAGTAGGCGCGGCCGCGCACCTCGATCTCCAGCGGCCGGGTGAGGCTGCCTTCGAATGCGGCGGCGACCGGCCGGCGCAGCGGGACGGGGAGGCTGCCGCCGACCCGGACGGCCCACGCCTCAAGCAGGGGGGCGCACGCCGGGTTGGCGTAGAGGATCAGGCCGTCCCGCGAGGCCCGGAGGACGGGGCTCGGGTTCTCCGCCGGGAATCGGGCCAACTGCTCGATCTCTTCCTCGGCCCACTTCCGCGCCCCGAGGTCCAGGACGACCGCGGCCGAGCCGGGCGGCCCGCCCGGCTCGCCGGGGCACGGCCCGACGGCGACCAGCGCGTGGAGGGGCGTCCCGTCCTTTCTGCGCAGCTCGAGCTCCAGTTCCTCCCGGATCCCCTGCTTCCGGCGGTCCCGGTACTGCCGGGCGAGGTCCCCCTCGCTGTCCCGAACGAACGAAACGAGATCCAGGCCCCGCATCTCCTCCTGCCGGTAGCCCAACATCCTCTCCAGGCATGCGTTGACGCGCACGGTCCTCCCCTCGGCGTCGGCGATCCAGAGCCCGACGGGGAGCGCGTCTAGGGAGGGGGCGACGGGGCCGTCCAGGTCCGGCTCACGGCTGGGCGGAGGCGGGGAGATCATCGTTCTGGTCCGGCGGGTCAGGAGGACGGCCCGGGAATCGACCGGGTGGATTGTAATCCCCGGAGGCGTCGACGTCCAGCGGGGTTGGGTGGGGTTGTCCGACGTCGCGAGAGCTGTCTTCCCCCGGTCGACGGACAACCCCGATCCGCTTGAGACTGGCCTGCCCCTCCCGCCCGCCCGGGGTGAAATGAGACAGGTGGCGTCAAACGAGACTGCAGCGGCCTGCGAAGATGGGCGTCCCGTCCGGTACGGGAACCGTCGCGCCGCCGCGCTGGACGCCGGAGAGACGACCGGGTCCGGAGTCCTTACCGGGTCTGGCGGAAGACCTTGGCGCTCCGGGCGGCATGGCGTTCGATCCGGCGGCGGTTCGACCGCGCGGGGGGAACCGCCCTCTCCCCACGCCGGGCGCTTCTGGCATCCCGTTTGCATTCACGGAATAGCGAAGCCCCGCAACGGGGGAGGGAGGCGCCATGACGCTGTCGATCCTGGAGCGGCCGGAGGTCGCGATCGCCACCCGCAAGCGGATCCTCCGGACGCTCCGCTTCCTGCTCCTGCTGGCCGTGGTCGGGGCGCTCAACGCGATGCTCACCCTGTACGAGAAGACCGGCGTGGCCTTCGCCTCCGAGGCGTTCGGGACGCGCATCGCGCTCCTACTCGTCGTCTCGATCTTCGTCGCCTTCCTCGTGCGCGAGTCGCGCCAGGCCCTCGACGCCCCCCGGCTGGGGCTCGACCTCTACCGGAACCTCTTCGAGCTCAACCCGGTCTACGTCTTCCTCTGCGACCGGCGGCTCCGGATCCTGCAGGTGAACCCGCTCGTCCAGGCCGGCCTCGGGTACACCCCCGGACGGCTCCGGGGCCGACCCCTGGCCGAGCGCGCCGGCCGGCCGGACCGCGTCGGGGCGGGCTGAGGAGAAAACCGGGACTCCATTCAATGACAGAGAACGAGGGGCTGGAGATTGTGCGTCCGCCCTGAGATCCAGAGGGAGGCTCTCCGATGCGACGCTCCCGTTACGCCGTCGTGCGCTGGACTCTGCCCATGCAGGCCGCCCTGCTGCTGTTCCCGTCGTTCCTGTCTGCCCAGGAAGAGCCTCGTGCGGACGGACCCTCAATCGGAGCCTTCCGCGAGTCATACGAATACCGCCCGGAATGGCCGTGGGGTGGCACGGCGCCGGAGGCCGCCCCGAGGGACGGCCCTTCGGCTTCCAGGCAACCGCCCGAGATCGGCTTCCGCCACAACCTGTCCCATCCCGATCATCTGGACCGGCAGGGACTCGCCCTGATCGGGATGGGCGTGATCGACAGCGTCCATCAGGTGGGCGCCACCCTCGAGCCCGGGGGCGAGATAGAGCATGCCCTGACCTGGACGGTCGTCGGCTTCTTGGACTGGATCGCGCTGAGCATGGCTCATGAGTACGGTCACATGTCCAGCCATACGAAATTCGGCTGCATCCACCACCGCGTGGGCAGCCGGGAGGAGCCGCCCTCGGCGTGGAAGCGCGCCACCGTTGAAAACGTCTTCGCGGCCTTCACGACCCGGGAGGACGCGTTTATCTCCATCAGTTCGTCGGACATGGACCGTATCGGCCAGGCGCTGGCTGGTCGGCCGCAGGACTATTACCGGTATCGGGCGTCCGTCGAGGCGGGCGGCCTGAACCAGGACCAGGTGATGCTGAGCCAGTACGCGGACCGGCTCCTGGGCCGGCGATTCAATCCCGACGACGCCGTCCCGTACGTCGTCTCGGCCCTGTCGACGCTGACCTACCCGCCGAGCGGGAACAACGACATGTCCGATTACGCGGACTCCCTGGCGTTCCGCGGCATCGGCACGGACGAGACCCGGATCCGGGCGATCTCCCTGGCGCGCTTCCTGAGCGGCAGCGCATGGGCCGCCGTCTGCGGATTCGCGGAGTCCGTCCGCGGCAGCGCGGTCGGCCCGGTGGGGCCGATCTGCATCGCGCGGATCGGCGACGGAGAGATCCTCTGGCCCGAGGTGGAATGCTTCCTTTCCGAGTTCGGCCCCACCATCCAGGTGGGCGTGCCCGTGACCGGCGACACCTGGTCCCTGCGCCCCACCTACCAGCAGGTGATCGCGAACGGCGTGTCCATGGGGGAGGCCGGGGTGCGCCTGGAGAAGGAAATCCACCCGCGTCTCTCGGTTCAGGCCTTGGCGGTCGTCAACTCGGAGGCCGGGGGCTGGTTCGAAGCGGGCCTCCTCATCCGGCCTTTTTCGTGCCTGTCGCTCATGGCCGGATACGCCTACGGGCGCGGTTATTCCCTGCATCGCGACGTATATGGCGCGACGGCCGATTATCTGGAAGCGAACGAGTCGTCGATCCGGCTTGGCGTGTCGACCCAGTTCTCCTTCTGAGCGGACAGGAGGCTGCGGCGGTCAAGATGGGGCGGGGCTTTCGGGCGAAGGCGGGTTAAAACAAGACAGCATGGTCTAATTGAAGCCGGATGCCGGGTTCGTTGTATAGGTATGCATAACAAGGGATTGCGCCTAGGCGTCGGTTTCTGGGATGCTATGTGACGCCGGGGCCCCTCGGGGATATGCCGGTTTCACGCCTCTCTCCCTGCGAGCGGCATCCGATCGGACCCGGGCGGACGCTGGCATGCCATTTGCACTTACTCCCCGGGGTCAAGGCGTCCTGCGGGTCGCCCAAGGCGACGCCGGGTCGACCGGAATCCCGTTGCGGAAGGAGCAGGATATGATCCGGAGAAAGCTGACCGTGAACGAGGTGGCCGCGTACTGCGGGGCGGACTTCATCACCGTCCGCAAGTGGATCACGGGCGGCCAGCTGCGGGCCTCCCAGATCCCCGGCCGGCCCGACTACCAGGTCGAGCTCGACGACGTCCTCGACTTCCTCAAGTCCAACGCCATGCCCGCCCCGCGCGCGCTCACGGCGATCGGCCACCGGGTCCTCGTCATCGACGACGACGAGTGCATGAGCCGGCTGATCGAGATCCACCTCAAGCAGGTCGGGTTCGAGGCGCGGTCGGCCCGGGACGGGTTCGTCGGCGGCGCCATGCTGGAGTCCTACCGGCCCACGCTGATGACGCTGGACATCCTGATGCCGGGGATGGACGGGATGGGGGTGCTGAAGTTCATCCGAAGCAAGGATCACTTCGCGAACACGAGGATCCTGGTCGTCTCCGCGCTCTCGCCGGAGAAGCTCGAGGAGGCGCTCCAGGCCGGGGCCAACGACGTGCTGCGGAAGCCGTTCGACCCCGAGGCGCTCGTCGACCGGATCTTCGCCCTGGCAGGCGGGCCGGTCCCGGCGGGCGTCGCCTGATCCGGGGAGACGCGGAGGGGGGATCGCCATGAACGAGCTCAAGACCCTCTATCGCCAGGCCCTGCCGAAGCGCATCGCGGCGCTGGAGACCGCCGGACGGGCGCTCCAGGAACGCGCGGCGGACGCGCCGTCCGCCATCCGCCAGCTCGCCCATGCGCTGCGCGGCTCCGGCGGCACCTACGGATTCCCGGAGGTCTCCGATGCCGCCGCCCGGCTCGAGGAGGCGCCGGAGCCGGAGATCCTCCCGTTGATCGACCAGCTCGTCACGGTGCTGCAGCGCGTGGCCGCCGGCGACGCACCGCCCCCGGCCGGGATCCTCCTGGTCGAGGGCGACGCCGTCGAGGCCCTCCGCCTGCGGGATATGATGAAGGATCCGGGATGGGAGGTCTTCGTCGTCGGGACCGCGGCCGACGCCGAACGGATTCTCGGGCAGCGCGAGTTCGCCTGCGCCCTCCTGGACCTCGATCTCGCCGACGGGGACGGGCGCGATTTGATCCGCCGGATGCGGGCCC
>CAYUME010000234.1:0-7233 GCA_964445475.1 uncultured Planctomycetia bacterium | reverse complement strand
CTCCTCCTCACCCACCCCCACTGGGACCACCTCCAGGGGCTCCCGTTCTTCGCGCCGATCTACGACGCGCGGAACGAGATCCACATCTACGGCCCGCGCTTCCCCGGCCGCCCCCTCCGCGACATCGTCCTCGGCCAGTTCGACTACCCGTGGTTCCCCGTCTCCGGCGTCGAGCTCGCCGCCCGCCTCCACGTCCACGAGCTCCAGGAGGAGGTCTTCGCCGTCGGCCCCTTCGTCGTCACCTCGCAGCTCATGAACCACCCGGTCCTGACGCTCGGCTACCGCGTCCAGTGCGGGACCCGTTCCCTCGTCTACACCGGCGACCACGAGCCCTGCTTCCACCTCGGCAACCTGCACGTCCCGGGCCTGTCGCCGGGCGCGGAGACGATGCGCCTCACCCGGCCGCAGGTCGACGCGCTCGTCGCGACCGCGAACCGGCGGACCGCCGACTTCGTCCGGGGGACGGACCTCCTCGTCACCGACGCACAGTACACGCCGGCCGAGTACGAGTCGAAGCGGGGGTGGGGACACAGCTCGACGCGCCACGCCGTCGAGCTGGGCGAGGCCGCCGGCGTCCGCCGCCTCGTCCTCTTCCACCACGACCCCGACCGGGACGACGACGACCTCGCGGCGCTGGAGCGGGAGGCTCAGGCGGAGGCGAGGGCCCGCGGCGCCGCGTTCGAGATCCTTGCGGCCCGCGAGGGGCTCACGATCGACGTCTGACCCTTCCGCGTCAGCGCCTCGGGCGGCACTCCGCTTCGCTGCGTGCCTCACACTCCGCTTCGCTGCGTGCCTCACGACAACCCGTCACCCCAGATACCCGCACTGCCTCAGCAGGTCCCACGTCACCCAGCTGGCCGCCCCCGGATCCGGGCCGTGGTCCAGCTCGATGTTCACGCGGTCCCCGCGCCGGGCGCGGCCCAGCGTTGTCCGCCCCAGCGTCTCGGGGATGAGGGCGACGCGGAAGCCGCCCTCGACGAGGGAGGCCACCGTAAGGCTGATGCCGTCCACCGCCACCGACCCCTTCTCCTGCAGCAGCCGCCCCCGGAGGGCGGGGGGCAGGGCGATCGTGACCTCGCGCCCCCCGCTCCCCCCCGGCCCCACGCGCCGGATCGCGACGATCTCGCCCGTGCCGTCGACGTGCCCGCTGACGAGGTGGCCGCCGACGCGGTCGCCGAAGCGGAGGGACCGCTCGACGTTCACCCGGTCGCCGGCCCGGAGCCCGCCCAGCCTCGAGCGGTGGAGCGTCTCGGCCAGAAGGTCGAAGGCGGCGTGGCCGGGGCGGCCGCCGGCCGCAGGCAGGGAGGCGCCGGGCGGCGCCTTCAGGGCCCAGGGGTTCCCCTCGTCCGAGCCCGCCTCCCGCACGACGGTGAGGCAGACGCCGTTGACGGCGATGCTCTCGCCCGCCTCGAGGCCGCGCAGGAGGGCCCCGCCGTCGACGACGAGGCGCGCGCCCGACCCGACCCGGCGGAACGCCGCCACCCGCGCCATCCCGGGAATGATGCCGGTGAACATGGGATCCCGCTCCGACGGCGTCGTCCGCGCCTACATCTCCCGCAGCGCCTGCTTGACGACGTTGAACCAGTAGTTCCGGAACCCGACCCCGGTCGCGCCGTGACACCCGCGGACGCACGACAGGACCTTGCGGCTCTCCAGGTCGAAGAAGACGCGCCAGACGCAGCCGACGCCGCGGTCGGGCCCGCCCTGGCGGACCTTCACCAGCCGCTCGACGATGAACACCAGCCCCACCCCGGTTTTCGCCTGCGGGGCGTACGCCTTCACGGCGTCCGCGATCTGCGCCTCCGTCAGGAGCGGCGTCTCGACGTGCGCCCGCATGTCGCCGTCCTCGACGCGGATCCGGTCGGCGGCCTTGGCCTCCCGATTGAGCGCCTCGACCGAGGCCGTATCGACCTGGACGGGCTTCTGCAGCTTCCGGGTCAGATTCTCGAGCTGCTCGCGGAGGAAGAGGCGGTTCCACTCGTCGACAAAGCCGGGGAAGATCTTCCCGGGCTCGTTGAAGGCGTTGGTGCCGATCATCTGGACGCGGGAGTAGTCCAGCCCGAGCCAGACGACCGACGCCGCGCTCTTCACCTGGTCGTTCGAGAAGGAGGCGGGGCGCACGCAGCCCGCCGCAGCCGCCGCCAGCCCCGCGACCGCCGCGGCACACCGCCAAGTTCTCATGAGCTCTCCCGTACACAGGGGACGGGAAACGGCGACGGACGCCTACACCTCCCGCGTCCTCCCGGCGCGACTCGGGCGGGTGAATTAGAGCATGCGCGTCGGGCAGCGTCAACGGTTGAGGGGAAATCCCTTGACTTGCCGCACGGCCTTCCGTACGTTGTTGCGTCCGCTGGGGGCCCACGACGCACACGGAACCGTCCCGCCGCCATGCAGATAGATATCGTGACCCTCTTTCCCGGCATGTTCGAGGGGGTCTTGCGCGAGAGCATGGTGCGGATCGCCCAGGAGAAGGGGCGGGTCCGGATCGCGTGCCATAACCTGCGGGATTACACGCTGGACAAGCACCGCAAGGTGGACACGCCGCCGTACGGCGGCGGGGCCGGCATGGTGATCCAGGCCGAGCCGGTCTTCCGGGCGGTGGAGGATCTCCGGGGCCGCGGACGGGCCGACGCAACCCTGGTCCTCCTCTCGCCCCAGGGCGAGGTGCTCGACCAGCGGATCGCGCGGGAGCTCAGCCAGGCGCCGGGGCTGATCCTCCTCTGCGGCCACTACGAGGGCTTCGACGAGCGCGTGGCCGAGGGGCTGAAGCCCCGCGAGATCTCGATCGGGGACTATGTCCTCTCCGGGGGCGAGATCCCCGCGATGGTCGTCCTGGACGCCGTGGTTCGGCTCGTCCCCGGCGTCCTGGGCGACCCCGCCTCGCTGGAGGAGGAATCCTTCGGGCCGGACGGGCTCGAGTATCCGCACTACACGCGCCCCCGCGAATACCGGGGGATGAAGGTGCCCGACGTGCTGCTCTCGGGCAACCACGCCGCCATCCGGCGGTGGCGCGACGAGCAGGCGCGGGCCCGGACGCAGGCCCGACGTAAGGATTTGCTGGAGACGCCGGCGCCCCGGCGGCGCGCGACCCGCGCCGGCAGGGCCCGCACGAGGAGGACCCGTCCAAAGCCGTAAGCACGGGACACGACCATGCAACGCCTGGACCTGATCGAGAAGCTCTGGCACCGGAAGACGGTCCCCGCCTTCCGCGTCGGCGACACCATCGACGTGCACGTGCGGATCCGCGAAGGCGAGAAGGAGCGCATCCAGCTCTTCACCGGCACCGTCATCAAGCGGCACGGCCGAGGCCTGGGCGAGACGTTCACCGTCCGGCGGATCGTGCAGGGCGAGGGCGTGGAGCGGATCTTCCCCCTGCACGCGCCGTGCGTCGTGAACGTGCAGGTGAAGAAGCGCGGCGAAGTCCGGCGCGCGAAGCTCTACTACCTGCGCGACCGGATCGGCCGGGCCACGAAGGTCCGCGAGCGCCTCGGGGATGCGGACGAAGCCGTCGCGCCTGCGCCGGAGGCCCCCGCCGCGCCGCCGCCCGCCCCCGCGCCCGAGAAGTCCTGATCCCTTGGGGGGCGGTTCGGCCATGGCCAGGCCCCGACCGGAGACGCCCCACCCGCGGCACGCCCCGCCCGACGGGGCGACTCCGGCCCCCCGCGCCGCCACGCCCGAGGACCGCGCCCTCGACGCCGCCCTGCGCCCCCGCCGCTTCGACGAGTTCGTCGGCCAGGCCCGCGCCATCGCCGAGCTCGCCGTCTACCTGACCGCCGCCCGCCAGCGGCGGGAGGCCCTCGATCACCTCCTCTTCTCCGGCCCGCCCGGCCTCGGAAAGACGACCCTGGCCCATCTCGTCGCCCACGAGCTCGAGGCCCCGCTGACCGTCACCTCCGGCCCCGCGCTCGAGCGCCCCGCCGACCTGGCCGCCCTGCTCACCAACCTCCCCGAGCGCGGCCTCCTCTTCATCGACGAGATCCACCGCGTCCCGCGCGTCGTCCAGGAGTACCTCTACTCGGCGATGGAGGACTACTTCATCCACGTGGTCGTCGACCAGGGGCCGTACGCCAAGACGCTGAAGCTCGACCTCCCGCGCTTCACCCTGACCGGCGCGACGACCAGCGAGGGGAAGCTCTCCGAGGCCTTCCGGGCCCGGTTCGGGATCCGGTGCCGGCTCGACTACTATCCGCCGGAGGATCTGGCCCGCATCCTCGGGCGCTCCGCCGGCCTGCTGGGCGTCGACCTGGAGCCGGACGCCGGCACGATCCTCGCCGCGCGCTCGCGCGGCACCCCGCGCGTCGCCAACCGCTACCTTCGCCGCGTCCGGGACCTCGCCCAGGTGACGGCCGGCAACCGGATCACGCCGGGCGTGGCGCACGAGGGGCTCGCGCTGCTGGGCGTCGACGCGGCCGGCCTCGAGGAGATGGACCGGCGCCTCCTCCGCATCCTCCTCCGGCAGGGCGGCGGGCCCGTCGGCCTCAAGACCCTCGCCGTCGCCGTCGGGGAGGAGGAGGAGACCCTCGAGGACGTCTACGAGCCGTTCCTGATCCAGCAGGGATTCCTCCAGAAGACAGCCCGGGGCCGGTGCGCCACGGAACGGGCCTTCCGCCATCTCGGCACCGAGCCCCCCCCGGCCGGTCCCGCGACGGAAAGCCTGTTCTGACCCCCGGCCGGGCAGCGGCGGGATATTTTCGTTTGCTTGCCCACGGCCCCCCGCTATAGTTTGGAAATCCGGGCGCACGGTCTCCTTTTCGACCCCCACGGCGGTGGTCTTCCATGGACGAAAGACGGCGAACGCTGGTCGGGGATGCGACCATCCCCCTCTCCGACGTCTTCCAGATGCTCTCCATGAGCCAGAAGGAGGGCACGCTGATCGTCTCGGACGACGAGAGCCGCAAGTCCATCTATTTCGGCAAGGACGGCATCCGCCTCCTCTCCTCCGGCCGCCGCCGCGCCCCCAAGCTCGGCGACCGGCTCGTCCGCACCGGGCGGATCTCTGCGGACCAGCTGACCGAGATGCTCGACGAGCAGAAGAGCTCCGGCCGGCTCTTCGGCGAGGTGGCGGTCGCCCGCGGCGTCCTCTCCGAGGAGGAGCTCCAGCGGTACCTCTACACGCAGATCGAGGACGAGCTCTGCGACTGCTTCGTCTGGAAGTACAAGCACTTCGAGTTCTACGAGGGGCCGCCGCCCGAGGAGCTGATGGGCGCGGACCAGCCCGTCACGAAGGTCGCCCTCAACGTGAACGCCCTCCTGATGGAGGCCCTGCGCCGACGAGACGAGTGGCTGCTCATCGAGCGGCGGATCCCGCAGGACACGATCATCTACACCTGGACGGAGGAGGGACGGGCCCGGCAGGAGACCTTCGCGGCCCGGGCCGACGCCGCCGCCGTCACCAGCCGCATCGACGGGCTGAACACCGTCTCGGAGATCCTCGCCGGCACCCTTCTCTCCGCCTTCGACGTCTACCGCGTGCTGTACGAGCTGCTGCATGGCGGCCTCGTGCGCGAGATCTCGGCGGACGAGGCGAGGTCCTCCGGGCTGCAGTTCGCGGCGGACGGGGACCTCGCGCGGGCGATCCCGCTGCTGGAGCAGGCCGTCAAGCGGGCGCCCGACGACCCCGTCACGCGCGAGGCGCTGGCCCAGACGCTGGCGGCGGCGGGACGGAAGGAGGAGGCGGCCGAGGCGTGGCGCCTCTCCGCGGTCCGCCGGCTTACGGCCGGCCAGAACGAGGCGGCGGTCAACGGGTTCCGCCAGGCCCTCCAGCTCGCCCCCGAGATGCCCGCTCCCCGCCTCAACCTCGTGAAGACCCTCCTCCGCATGAAGCAGGTCGACGAGGCCTGCCGCGAGGCGGAGACCTTCCTTGAAAGCCCCGCCGCGGAATCCCAGGCCGACCTCGTCCCCGCGCTGTGCGAGACGATCCTCGAGGAGCGGCCGGGCGACCTCCGCTTCCGCCTCGCCCTCGCCAAGTCCTACGCGCGGAAGGGAGACGCCACCCAGGCCCGCGCCGAGGTCCAGACCGCCTTCCAGCAGGTGACCGCCTCGACGCCGCTCAAGGCCCGCTGGTACCAGGCCATGCTGGAGATCGTCCCCGACTACGCCGAGGCGCGCAAGGCGCTCGAGCGGGCGCTGCAGTCGGCCAGCGACCGCCGCCGCCGCACGACGGTCCGCACCGTCGTCCTCGTCCTGCTCATCCTGGTCCTCGGCGGCGGCGGGTTCGTGGCCTGGCGGGAGACCAGCATCCAGCGCCTCTACAGCGCCGCCCTCCAGGAGGCCTCCAAGCTCCGCCAACAGGGGAACTACCAGGAGGCGCGCGAGGTCCTCCGGCGCGCCCGCGAGCGGGGCGGGTTCACGCTCCTGCACGAGGGGGCGTTCGCCGACGAAGAGACCCGCATCGACGAGGAGCTGAACCGGATCCTGCGGGAGGAAAAGGACCGGATCCAGACCTCCTTCTCCGACCTCCTCCAGCGCACGAACGCCGCGGGGGCGCTCGCCGACGCGGGGCGGCTGGAGGAGGCGCTGACCGCCTTCGAGGCGGTCGCCGAGACGTCGAGCCGCCTCCCGGTCAACGACTACGGGAAGCGGGCCAAGCTGCGGATCACCGAGCTCCAGGCCCTCCTGCGCGAGGTCCGGGAGCTGAAGGAGGCCGCCGAGCGCTTCGAGCAGGAGGAGAAATACGCCGACGCCTGCCGGAAGATCGCCGTGCTCGTGAACCGGTTCCCCCGCGTGAGCGCCGCCCGCGACGCCACGTTCCCGCTCCAGGTCCAGTCCATCCCCCCCGGCGCCACCGTTTTCGTCAACGGGGAGGACACCCGGCGGCGCACGCCCGCCGTCGTCCGCATCCCGATCCAGGCTCCCGTGCGCGTCGGCCTCCGCCTCAAGGGCTTCGAGCCCCACGAGACCTCGCTGGCCGACATCACCGCCGGCTCCCTCCCGTCTCCCATCGAGCTGAAGAAGGCCTTCGCGTGGCGCCGCGCCACCGGCGGCGTGATCGAGTCCTCGCCCGTCGTCGCCGGCGGCCTCGTCCTCTGCGGCAGCAGCGACGGCCACGTCTACGCCGTCGAGCCGTCCGGAAACACCCTGGCCTGGGAGTTCCGGGAGACCGGCAGCGGCGGCGAGATCGTCGCCCCGCTTCGCGCCGCCGGCGACGTCATCTACTTCACCAGCAACGACCGCCATGCCTACGCCCTTGCCGTCACGAACGGGCCGCGCCTCCTCTGGAAATACCCCACCGGA
>CAYUME010000233.1:0-7278 GCA_964445475.1 uncultured Planctomycetia bacterium | reverse complement strand
GACGGGGACGCGGAGGCGCCGGAGGACGCGGCCGATGCCCACGTTATCGACGCGCGCGATGACGCCGTCTCCGTCCCAGCGCGCGAGCCAGGCGGGGGGCTGGCCGCCACGGGCGCCCTCGGCGAGGTGGACGGACCAGGGCCGGTGCTCGCGCATCCAGGCGACGATGCCGGCGAGGAGCCCCCGCGCGTAGGCGTTGGAGGTCTCGATCAGGAGCGCGACCTTTCTGAGGGCGGCGGGCATTTCATCGGATCCCTCCGGACCGTTCCGTGCGACCGTCTCGTAATCGGGCCGCTTACGCCTCGGGGTAGACCCAGGGGGCGCGGTACTCGCGGCGCAGGAGCCTCGTCGCCTCCGGATCGCCGACGCACGCGTACTGCTCCGCATCCCACCGGAGGGAGCGGCCGACCTTGAGGGAGAGCATCCCGAGAAGGCTCACGTTGGTGGAGCGGTGGATCGCCTCGATGTCGCAGACGGGCTTCCGGCCGGTCCGGATGGCGTCGAGGAAGTCGGCCCAGAGCTCCCGGATGTTCTGGCCGTCGGGCTGGTTGAGGCGGGCAGGCTCCTCGACGACCGGCTTCTTCCCGTCGGCGGGGTAGAAGACCCAGCCCTTCTGCCAGCCGACGTGGAGCGTGCCGGCGGTCCCGTAGAAGTAGCAGCCGACGTTCTCCCCCTTCTCGGCGTGGTTCGCGGCGAAGGCGCGGTGCTCCCAGGTGGCGGTGAAGCCGTCGAACGCGAAGGCGGCCACCTGGTGGTCGGGGGCGTCGCTCGTCTGCTCCTCCTTCGTGAGGACGGGAGGCCCCTTGACGGGGCGGCCGCCGGAGGAGAAGACCGTCTTCGGGGCCTGCGCGTCGAGGATCCAGAGGATCTGGTCCATCCAGTGGATCCCCCAGTCGCCCAGCGTCCCGTTGGCGTAATCCAGGTACTGGCGGAAGCCGCGCGGGTGGATGCCGCCGCCCCACGGGTTGGCCGGGTCGCCGTTGTAGGGGCGGACCGGCGCGGGGCCGCACCAGAGGTCCCAGTCGAGCCCCGCGGGCGGCTCGACGTTCTTCCGCGGCGTCTCCGGCCCGCCGCCGTAGTGCACGAAGGCGCGCACCATCCCCACCTGGCCGAGCTTGCCGGCGCGGACGAACTCGCGCGCCGAGACGTTGTGCGGCGAGACGCGGCGGTGGGTGCCGACCTGGACGACGCGGCCCGCGCCGCGGGCGGCCTTCACCATCGCCCGCCCCTCGAGGATCGTGTGGCTGATCGGCTTCTCGACGTAGACGTGGGCGCCGGCCTTGACCGCCGCGATCGTCTGGAGGGGATGCCAGTGGTCGGGCGTGCCGACGATGACGATCTCCGGCTTCTCCCGGTCGAGCAGCTCCCGGAAGTCCTGGTACCGGTTCGGCTGGTCGCCGGACTTCTTCGCGACGTCGTCGGCCGCCTTGTCGAGGAAGCGCCGGTCGACATCGCAGAGGGCGGCACACGTGCAGGCGCCGGAGGCCAGGGCCTCGTGGAGGATGTTCATGCCCCACCAGCCCGTCCCGATCAGGGCCGTCCGGTACTTCTTCGCCGGGTCCTGGGCGCGCAGGAAGGCGGGGGCGGCCAGCGCGACCGCGCCGGCGGCGGCCGACGTCATCAGGGTGCGGCGGGTGGGCGGCATGAAAACGTTCTCCTCCTGGAGCGACCCGGCGGCGGGGACCATTAGTAGCGCAAAGAAAAGCGGGTGTCCCGAAAAATAGAGGAAGAGGCCTTGCGGGAGGCGGCGTTTTCTGGTTCAAGAGGGCTCATGGCTACAGGCCGCATACGACGGACAGGCCTTCTCCTCGCCAGCCTCCTGCCCGCCTGCTCGCCGCCGGCCGACGGCCCCGCCTGGCCGGGGTTTCGCGGGCCGGATCGGACCGGGGTCTCGGACGAGACCGGCTGGTCGACCGACTGGCCCGATGGGGGCCCGAAGGCCCTCTGGCGCGCGCAGCTCGGCACGGGGTCGTCCGGCGTCGCGGTCGGCCGCGGGCTCGTTTTCTCGATGGGCTCCGTCGGCGGGAAGGACACCGTCTACGCCCTGAAAGCCGACACCGGCGCCGTCGCGTGGACGCACGCCTACCCGTGCGCGCTCTTCCCGAGCAACCACGAGGGCGGTCCCGCCGCCACGCCAACACTGGACGGGTCCCGCCTCCACACCCTCGGCCGCGGCGGCCAGCTCTTCTGCTTCGAGGCGTCGACCGGCGGGATCCTCTGGTCGCACGACCTCGTCGGGGAATTCGCGGCGAAGCTCCCGGTCTACGGCCTCACCGGCTCGCCGCTGGTGATCGGGAACAGGCTGATCGTGACGGCGAGCGGCCAGGGGGCGTCGACCGTCGCCTTCGACACGGCGACGGGAGCCGTCCGCTGGAAGTCCGGCGACGACGAAGCAGCCTACGCCTCTCCGGTCCCGTTCCCGGAAGGGCGGCCGGACAGCGTCCTCGTCTTCAACGCGGTCGCGCTGGTGCGGCTCGATGCGGCGACGGGGGCGGAGCGGGGGAGATACCCGTGGGTGGCGCTGGCGCCGAACAAGGCGTACGTCAACGCCCCGACGCCGGCCGTGTCGGGCGACACCGTCTTCGTCACCACGGGGTACAACCAGGGCGGCGCGCGGCTGCGGTTCCCGGCGGGCGCGGGCGCGCCGGAGGCGCTCTGGAAGGCGAAGCACCCCTGCGCCCACTACAGCGGCCCCGTGCTCTACCGGGGGCACCTGTACGGCTTCGACGTGGACAACGAGGCCCACGGCAAGGGGAAGCTGACGTGCGTCGACCTCGAGACCGGGGCGGAGAAATGGGCGCGGGCGGACCTCGGGTGGGGGAACGTCGCGGTCGCCGGCGGGCGGCTGCTGGCGCTGACGCGCGAGGGGGAGCTGGCGGTGATCGAGGCGTCGCCCGCGGGATACCAGGAGCTCGCCCGCGCGCAGGTGATCGCCGGGCCCTGCCGGACGGAGCCGACGGTCTTCCGGGGGCGGCTCTACGCGCGGAACGCGAAGGGGGAGCTGGCGTGCTTTGATGTCGCGCGGGGACGATGATCGAGGAGAAACGCCAGCGGTTACTCTTTGTTGTCCCGAGGATCCCGTTTCTCCTGTTCCGCCTTTTCCTGCGCCGCCCTCAACCGCATCTCCAGTTCCCCCGCCTTATCCTCCATGCCCATGGCCCGAAGCACTCTGATTTCCTCTTCCGTCTTCGTGATGGCGCGTGACGCCTGCACTCCCGCGAGTCTGTCGCGAATGCCTTGTGCCCTTTGGGACAGCGTCTCCGCTTCCGCGTTTCGGTTGCGGGCGCGATAATGAGCCGCGAGATGGTCCAGGCCGGCAGCCACGTCGGGATGAACCGGGCCGAAGACTTTCTCCCTGATCGCCAGCGAGCGCCGGAAGAGCGGCTCCGCTCGTTCGTAAAGGCCCTGGTCGCTATACAGCACGGCAAGGTTGTTCAGGCTCTTGGCCAGTTCGGGATGATCAGGACCCAGGGCTTTCTCCAGGATGGCCCTTGAGCGATGGAAGAGCGGTTCCGCCTGCGCGTACTGCCGTTGTGCTCGATGCAGATCCGCGAGATTGTTCAGGCCCTGGGCCACGTCAGGATGATCCGGCCCAAGGGCTTTCTCCCGAATCGACAGGGAGCGTCCGAAGAGCAGCTCGGCCTGTGCATACTGTTCCTGGGCTTGATACACCGCCGCCAGATTGTTCAAACAGACCGCGACAAGAGGATGATCAGGACCCACAGTTTTCTCGCGAATCGCCAGCGCACGCCGGAGAAGGGGCTCGGCCTGAGCAGGCTGGCCCTGGGCATTGTACAAGGCCGCCAGGTTGTTCAGGGACTGGGCGGTCTCGGGATGATCCAGGCCACAGGCCTTCTCCCGGATCGCCAATGCGCGCCGATAGAGAGGCTCTGCCTGTGCGTATTGGCCCATGTCGTCGTAGAGCAGCGCGAGATTGTTCAAGCTCTTGGCCACAACGGGATGATCCGGGCCGACCACCTTCTCAACAATCGCCAGCGAGCGCTTGTAAAGGGGCTCCGCCAAGGCGTATTTCCCTTGCGTGCGACAGACCTCGGCCAGGTTGTTCAGGCACTGAGCTTCCGGGAGATGCTCGGGATCGCCTGTTTTTTCCGCAAGGGCAAGCGCGCTCCCGAAAAACACCTCCGCTTCCGCATAACGCCCCTGCCGAAATGCATCCCGACCGTTTCGGGCGGCCGACTCCCAATCGGCCCCGCCGTGACGCGTCAGCAGATCAGCGATGCCCTTGAATCCGCGACTCGATGCATAGGCGATTGGCGTCTTCCCGAACAGGTCCTTCGCATTCACGGCGGCTCCGGCCGACAGCAGATGATCCGCAACAGATTGATACTCGTTCAGCGCCACCACCACCCCGCCGACACCGACCTTCGCAATCCGATCCCCCTGTGCCGCCAGGTGAAGGGGCGTACTGCCGTCCTTCGCCTTCGCGTCCACCTCCGCCTTGTTCGTCAGGAGCAGTTTCACCGCTTCCGCACGGCCCTGAGCCGCCGCGTGATGCAGAGGAGTCATTCCCTCCTCGTCCTTCGCCTGGACCTTCTCCGGAGCGGACCTCAGGAGGGCAGCGATCGTTTCCACATCCCCCTTCGCCGCCGCGTCATGGATTTCCTCGCCCGTGGCGCCTGGCCATCCCAGGAGGGAGAAGACCGCCAGAAGGCCGTGCGTTTTCTTGGCGCGTGCGTTTCGCATGCCACACCGCTCATAAGGGGACTCGATCGATGGCTTACGGGGTGTTCTTCCGGATCCACTCCGCCAGTCCGTCCCTGAACTCCCCCTTCGCGATGCAGTTCAGGTGCCCCGCGCCCGGGATCAGCACCACGGTTTCCGCCGCTACTTTCGTTCTTTCAAAAGGCCCGCGACATCCCAGATGAGAACGGTGTCATCCCATTTCCCCAGCGCCAGCCGGCGGCCGTCCGGCGAGAAGGCGACCGAGTAGACATACCCTCCATATCCTCCAGGGCGTTTCCGGGACGCACCCAATCGCACAATGGCCCCGGCGGGAAGAGGGGGATCCGCGAGGGCCGGGCCAGCCGGCGACGCCGGGGCGGGATCCGGATCAACGGGACGTGCCGGGGCGCAGGAGGACGTCAGGAGGGCCGTGGCCACGAGCAGCACGGGCAGGAACGCGGAGTGACGGGGACGGTGACGCATACGGACTCCCCGCTGAACCGCACCGGGTACCCGGATTCTACTCCGGCCGGCCTTCCCAGCAACAGCAAATGCAGGGGATATTGCTTTCATATTCGTTTCCCGCTTTTCCGTTTTTTGCTACTGTCCCGGCACCGGCGTCACTTGAAACCGCAGATGAACGCGGAGAGAATCCTTCTAGAGGCCGTATCGGCGTCCATCTGCGTCCATCTGCGGTTCCCTTGAATGCGGTTTTTCCACGCGGGGTCGCCTGCTTGGAGGGAGAGACCATGCGCATCCTGATCACGCTCGCGGCGTCGTCCGTCCTGCTCATCGCGGGGTGTAAGCCGTCCGAGCCGGCGGCGCCCAAGACGGTCTCGCTCCTCGGCCAGACGGGCTGGACGTGGGTCCGCGAGGACGCCCAGGCCTGGAAGGCGGAGGGCGACGCGCTCCGCCTCCGCGCCCTCCCCGGCTCCCTCTGGGAGAAGGAGAACACCTGCAGGAACGTCCTCGTGAAGGCCCTCCCCGACGGCGCCGGGGACGTCGCCGTCGCGGTGACAGTGACCAGCCTGCCCGTCGTCCAGGCCGAGCAGGCGGGGTTGCTGCTCTACGGCGACGATGACCACTATGTAAAGCTGATCCGCGAGTTCACGGACGGCGCGCGACAGGCGGTGATGGTGATCGAGGACGGGACGAAGCTCGCGGTCGTGGGCGAGAAGAAGAAGCTGCCGGAGGGCGAGAAGACGTCGCTCCGGCTCGTGCGGAAGGGCGGGAAGCTGACCGGCCAGTACCAGGACGCGGCCGGGGCGTGGCAGGAGGTGGGGACGTGCGACGCGCCGACATGGGTGAAGGTGGCGCTCTTCGCGCACGGGGCGCCCCCGCCGGAAACCGACCGGTGGGCGGCGTTCAGCGGGCTGTCGATCGCGAAGCCGGAGCCGTGAGGCGCCGCCCCGGATTGACTCCCTCACGCCGTTCAGGTTCAATGGAGGATGGAGGGCATCCCCCATGGGGCCGGTGGTCGATCACTGCTACAACTGCCGCAGGCCGCTGCGGAAGATCGACTTCCGGCAGGGCCGCGCCATCCAGGTCGGATCCCTCACCGCCTGCGAGAACTGCGCGGAGCCCCTCCTCGCCCGCCTCACCCCCGAACAGCAGAAGGCCATCTTCCGCAAGCTCGAGGGGGAACCGCCGCCCGAGGACGACGGCGTGACGGTGGAGGACCTCCAGGCGCAGGCCCCGCCGCCGGAGCGACCGCCCACCGTCCGCACCCACGCCCGCACCACGTCCTTCCGCCCGCCCACGGTCTCGGGGCACGTCGCTCCGCCGCCCCCCAAGAAAGGCGTTCCACCCGTCGTCTGGATCGCGGGGGCGGGGACGATCCTGCTCGTCCTGATCGTCGCCCTCGCAAGCGGCTCCGGCAAGCCGCCCCCGGACCGCACGGAATCGTCGACGAAACGCCCCGCCCCGCCGCCCCGCGCGACCGCTCCGGCGTCCGGGTCCGGCACCGCGACGCGGCCCGTCCGCCCGGCCGGGGACGACGCCCGACGGCTGGAGGCGCTCCGCGCCGAGATCCGCGAGTTCGAGAAGGCGGTTCGGGCCGCCGCCGAGGCGCGCAACTACAAGGACGCCTTCGCGCGGGTCGAGGCCGCCCGCGCCAGGCCCTCCGAGCCGGAGTGGGAGCAGGCCGTGACCCGTCTCGACAAGGAGGCCCGCGACGCGGCCGACGGGGCCTTCTTCCGGACCCGGTCGAATGCGCTGGATGCGCAGGAACTGGGGAACGCGGACGGCGTCAAACAGGCGAAGGACGAGGTTGCGGCCTGGGGGATCGCGAAGTACGTCGAGGAGCTCGACCGCGCCCTGGAGGAGCAGGCCCGGAAGAGGGCGGCAGCGGACATGGAAGGCTGGTGGAAGCTGGACGAGACGGGGGGGACGACCTCCGCGTACGCATCCGGGAAGGGCCGGACGGGCACGCGCCGCGGCGGCGCGACCTGGAAGCCCGGCGGGGGGCGGAGCGGCGGGGCCCTCCAGGTCGCCCCGGGCGCCCTCGTGGAGTGCGCGGGCGTCAGCCTCGCCAACCGCTCCTTCACCCTCTGCGCCTGGTTCAAGCGGACGGAGGCCGGCCGCTGGGACCTCTTC
>CAYUME010000232.1:0-7282 GCA_964445475.1 uncultured Planctomycetia bacterium | reverse complement strand
GGCCTGGATCAGGGCGCGCACGATCGGGCTGGCGCCGGAGACGCGGTAGAGCGTCATCTTGATCCCCAGGACGGCGGGGTCCGCCGCGGCGCGCTGGACCAGCGCCACCACCGGGTCGAACCGGTGGTAGGGGACGTGGAGCAGCACGTCGCGCTCGCGGAGCGCCTCGAACGGGTCCCCGGCCTCCTCGAGGAGCGCCGGGGGTTGGGGGGGCCACGGCGGGTTCAGCAGCTCGGGCCGCGGGACCCGGTCGACCAGGCCGGCGAAGGCCTTGAAGTCGAGAAAGGGGGCGGACTCGTAGACGTCCGCGTCGGTCAGCTCGAACTGCGTCTTCAGGTAGTCGCGCACTTCCGGCGGCGTCCCCGCCAGGATCTCGAGCCGGACGGGGTGGCCCCAGCGGCGGTTCCGCACCTCCCGTTCCACGGCGGTCAGGAAGTCCTCGACCTCCTCGTCGTCGAGCGCGACGTCGGCGTCGCGGGTCACCCGGAAGGCGCAGGCCTCCTCGATGTCGTAGCCGACGAGGATGCGCGGGGCGAAGCGGGCGACGAGGTCGTCGAGGAGGGCGAAGCGGGCCGCGCTCGCGGGGGCGGGGAGGGGGACGAAGCGGGGGAGGCCGGGCGGGACCTGGACGAGGATCTTCTCGGTGCCTCCGCCCCACCGGTCCGGCGCGGCCCCGGCCGCCCGGCGGACGCGGAAGAGGAAATAGACGGCGCCGCTCGTGAGGCGCGGCAGCGGCTGGGCGGGCGCAACCGCCAGCGGCGTCAGCAGGGGGACGACCTGCTCGTCGAAGTGCCCCTCCAGAAGCCGGGCGTCGTCCTCCGCCCAGTCGCCGGCCCGGACGACCGCGACCCCCGCCTCGCGGAGGGCGGGCAGGAGCGTCCGCTCGACGAGCCGGACCTGGCGGGCCATGAGGGCGCGCGCGGCGGCCCGGATCCGCTCCAGGACCTCCGCCGGCGGGATCCCGTCGGGGCCGGGGGCGCCGCGGGCCGCCGCCGTCCGCTTCACGAGGGCGACGCGGACCATCGTGAACTCGTCGAGGTTGCCCGAGACGATGGCGAGGAACCGGAGCCGCTCGAGGAGCGGCACGTCGGCGCTCTCGGCCTCGGCGAGCACCCGGGCGTTGAAGGCCAGCCAGCTCAGCTCGCGGTTGAGGAGGGTCCCGCTCTCGCGGCGGCTCATGTCAGGATTCTCCGGAACCGGACCGTCAGCCCGGTCAGGTCGGTGAACAGGTTCGCCTTGGCCAGGATGGACTCCGCCTCGACCGCGAGATCCGCGGAGGCGTCGGCCGCGAGGTCGAGCTCGTCCTCGCCGACCGCGACGACGACGTGCCGGACGAGCTGGCGGTGGGAGCGGTCCATGGCGTCGGCGAGGCGGAGGAGGGCGGCCAGCTTCGCGACCCGCATCCGGTTTTCGGGCGAGAGGCTGCCGTACTCGAGGTGCTCGGGGCGGGGGCGGCCCTTCCGGTGGTAGCGCGCCACGAGGCCGATGAGGCGCCGGTCGCGCTCGCTCAGCCCCACGATCTCCGTCCACTCGATGAGATAGTAGCTGTGCTTGTGGTGGTCGCGGTCGCTGATGAACCGCCCGATGTCGTGGAGCAGGGCGGCCAGGTCGAGAAGGAGGCCGTCCTTCTCGCTGAGGTCCAGGTAGCGGCCGAGCGACTGGAAGAGCTCGCCGGCCAGCTGCCGGACCTTCGCCGCGTGGGCGAGGTCTGCGCCGTATTTCTCCAGGATGCCCGACACCGATCCCACGATCTGCCGGCGGAAGGCGGCCAGGGGGCTCTCCCCCCGCAGGTCGCGCAGCACTTCCTCGACCAGGCCCGCCAGGACGTCCACGTCGGTCAGCAGCACGCGCTCCACCCGCGTGACCTCCGCGAACCGGTGCAGGATCGCGAGGGCCGGCTGCAGCAGCTCCGCGGTCGTGAGGGATACCTGGAACCGGGCGCGCAACTCGGCGGGGGAGAGGGAGGCCGCCTCGGCGCGGATCCGCGACAGGTCGCGGGCCGCGACGGCCAGCCCGCCCGGGATCTGCCGCGCCCGCCGGTCGTGGGCCAGCGCGGCCCCCAGCGCCGGGCTCACGGTCACCAGCTCCCCCACCGACACGCCGCGCAGCACGTCCCGCGTCGAGGCGACGGCGTCCCGGATCGTCGCGTCGCGGAAGACTTCCGAGCCCGCGTGCTCGGCCTGGTCGGCGCCGTGGAGGAGGCGGGCTACGCCCAGGCGGCGGGACTCCCCGAGCACGATCCGCTCCCCCCGCAGCAGCAGGATCTCCGTCGAGCCGCCCCCGAGATCGAGGACGAGCACGTGGCGTCGGGCGGGGGTGCGGATGGCGCGGAGGAAGGGGAGGAGCCGCTCGTAGGCGATGCGGCTCTCCTCGGAGGGGTCGAGCAGCGCGAGCCGGATCCCTGAGACGTGGTGCAGGCGGTCGATCACGACCTCGCGATTGGTCGCGTCGCGGATGGCGCTCGTCCCGATGGCCCGCCAGACGTTCACGTCCAGCTCGCGGAGCACCTGCCGGAGGTTCTGGAGGACCTGGCCGAGGGCCCGGAGGGTCTGGGGCCGGATGTGGCCCAGGCGGAAGGTGTCGGCGCCGAGGGCGATCGGGTGGACGATCCGTTCCAGGACGCGCCGGGTCCCGTCAGCCCGGGCTTCGACCACGAGCATGCGGACGGAGGTCGCGCCGCAGTCGATGGCGGCCACGCGGGTGGGGGCGGAGGGGGCTTCGCCGCGCGGCCGGGGCGTCTGTCGTTTCCGGGCGAGTGTCATGAGGGGACCCTGTCGAGCCGGATTCCGAGTGTACGGGAAGGGGGGGGCGGCGTCAAATGGGGGCGTAGGCGACCGGGTCCGGCACCCCCGCCTCGCCGAACCCCTTGAGGCGGAGCCGGCAGGCGTCGCACCGCCCGCACGCCCGTCCTCCGGGGGCGGGGTCGTAGCACGAGTGCGTGAGCCCGTAGTCCACGCCGAGGGCCAGCCCCTTCCGGATGATCCGCCCCTTCGTGAGCCGCAGCAGGGGGGCCTGGATGCGGAACCGGCCCCGTCCCTCCACCCCTGCCTTCGTGGCGAGGCGCGCCAGCCGCTCGAAGGCCCGCACGAAGGCCGGCCGGCAGTCGGGGTAGCCGCTGTAGTCGACCGCGTTGACCCCCACGAAGAGGTCCCGCGCCCCGAGCGTCTCCGCCCAGGCGAGGGCGAGGGCGAGGAGGAGGGTGTTCCGGGCGGGGACATAGGTGACGGGGATGCCGCGGGCGATCGCGCCGGGGGACCGCCCCTTGGGGACCCGGATGGCGTTCGAGGTCAGGGCCGAACCGCCGAAGGCGCGGAGGTCGACGCGGACGATGCGGTGCTCGACCGCCCCCAGGGCCCGGGCGACGCGCCGGGCCGCCCGCAATTCCAGCCGGTGGCGCTGGCCGTAGTCCACGGTCAGGGCGTGGGCCGCGAAGCCCCGGTCCCGGGCGATGGCCAGGACGGTGGCGGAATCGAGGCCGCCGCTGACGAGGACGACGGCGCGGGGCGGCATGGGGCGGTCTCCAGGTCGGACGGGCTTTGCGGGGGGGGCTGTGCAATCCACGGCGCGGGAACGGGATGCGCGCGGCGGATGGACGGGGACCATTCTCTTCCGTCTCCGTGCGCAAGTCAAGCGGCGGTTTTTTCGTTGAAAATGCCGATATATAAAACTAGAATGCGCCCTCGATTTTGGCGCCCCATCCGCCGGGGGGCGGATGACTCCGCCCGCGGCGATTTGACATAGGGCCGCGAAGGCCCCGTTGGACGCGGTTTCGCAACCCAGAGAAGGAGCGCGCCATGACGCCGGCTGAAATTGAACAGAAAGTCATCGAAATCGTCTGCAAGCAGCTCAACGTCCCCAAGGAGAAGGTCGCCCGCTCCACGTCGTTCGTGAACGACCTCGGGGCCGACTCTCTCGACACCGTCGAGCTCGTCATGGAGATCGAGGACTCGTTCGACCTGAGCATTCCGGACGAGGACGCCGAAAAGATCCAGACGGTCGGGGACGCCATCACCTACATCGAGCAGAAACTGAGCGCATCAAAGAGCTGACGTGAGCACCGCCCCCGAACGCGTCGTCATCACCGGACTGGGTGCGGTCACGCCGCTTGGCCTCGGCCACGACACGCTTTGGTCGGCGTTGCTCGAGGGCCGGAGCGGCATCGCCCCCCTGGCGCTCTTCGATGCCTCGAAGCACGACGTGCGCTTCGGCGGCGAGGTGAAGGGCTTCGATCCCGCGCGCCTCCTCGACCCCAAGGAGGCGAAGCGCCTCGACCGGAGCACCCAGATCGGGCTGATCGCCTCCGACGAGGTCATCCGCGACGCCGCGCTTGCGGTCACCCCCGCGAACCGGGACCGGATCGGCTGCATCCTCGGCCTCGGCATCGGCGGCATCTCCGAGATGGAGGAGCAGCAGCGGCGGAACCTGGAGAAGGGCCCCTCCCGCGTCTCCCCCTTCCTCGTCCCGAAGATGATGTCGAATGCCACCCCGGGGCAGGTCGCCATCCGCCACGGGCTCCGCGGGCCGAACTTCACCGTCTCCTCCGCCTGCGCCTCCGCCAACCATGCCATGGGGGTGGCCTTCCGCCTCCTCCGGGGCGGGGAGGCCGATGTCCTGGTCACGGGCGGGGTGGAGGCGGCCCTGACGCCCCTGACGCTTGCCGGCTTCGGGAACATGGGGGCGCTCTCCAAGCGGAACGACGACCCGGCGAAGGCCAGCCGGCCGTTCGACAAGGACCGGGACGGGTTTGTCCTTTCCGAGGGGGCGGGACTGCTCGTCTTCGAGCGGCTCGACCACGCGCGGGCCCGCGGCGCGCGGATCTACGCCGAGGTCCTCGGCTTCGGGATGACCGACGACGCGCACCACATCACGGCCCCCGATCCGGAGGCCTCCGGCGGCCTGCTCGCCATGCAGCTCGCCCTGCGCGACGCGGGGCGGTCCCCCGCGGACGTGACCTACATCAACGCCCACGGGACCTCGACGCCCCTCAACGACCGGTCCGAGGCCCGCGCCATCCGCGCCCTCCTTGGCGACGGGACCCGCCGCGTCCCCGTGAACGCGACGAAGTCGATGACCGGCCACACGCTCGGCGCGGCCGCCGGCATCGAGCTGGTCGTCGTGGCCCTCTCCGTGTTCCACCAGAAGCTGCACCCCACGATCAACTACACGACGCCGGACCCCGAGTGCGACCTCGACGTGGTGCCCAACGTCGCGCGGGACCACGCCGTCGACCTCGCCCTTTCCAACTCCCTCGGTTTCGGCGGCCACAACGCCACGATCGCGGTCGGCCGGTACCGCGCCTGACCGGTTGTCCGCGCCGCCCCCCGTCTTTTCCGCTTCGCCTTGACATCCCCCCGGCGTCCGGCGATAATCCCACAGGAAGAAATATATTCTACCCGTAGAAATATCGGGGGGCGCGACATGGGCCGGGGCCGCTCCGCGCGGGCGTCCGTCGTGCCGGGTCTCGAGCGCGGCCTGCGCATCCTGGAGCACCTCGCGAGCCACCCCGGCGGGCAGGGGCTCAGCGACATCGCCGCCGCCCTCCGCTACCCCCTCAACAGCGTCTTCCGCGTCACCCACACCCTCCTCCATCACGGCTACGTCGAGCGCCACCCCCACACCCGGCGGTTCTCCCTCACCCGGAAGCCCTTCGCCCTCGCCTACGGCAGCGCGAGGGACCGGACCCTGATGGAGAACGCCCTCGACCTCATGCGCGACCTGCGCGACCGGGTCCGGGAGACGGTGGTGGTGAGCATCCTCGACCGGGGCGAGGGCCTGATCCTGGAGCAGATTCCCGGTCTCCATCCGTTCCGTTTCGTCTGCGAGCCCGGCACGCGCCAGCCGCTGCACGCCTCCGCCTCGACCAAGGCCATCCTCGCCTTCCTGACGGACGCGGAGCGCCAGGTCCTGATCGACCGCGCGGCCTTCCCCGCCCTGACCCGGCGCACCCTCGACCGGGCGGCCTTCCTCGCGGAGCTCGTCACGGTGCGGTCGCGCGGCTACGCGATCGACCGGGGCGAGGCGCTGGAGGGCGTTCACTGCGTGGCCGCACCGGTCCGCGACCGCCGGGGTCGCGCTCTCGCCGCCATCACCGTCACCGGTCCGGCCCAGCGCATGCCGGAGAGGGGGTTCGCCGAGCCCGGCGCCCTCGTCCGCGCGTGCGCGGGGCGGATCTCGTCCCGTTTCGGTTTCGACCTGGCCGGCGACACGACGTGCTGGACATCCTCCAATCGTGCCGGGTCCCCGCGGAAGGGGTCTGGACCCGGTGCGGACGTATGATGTCAGGCCGTCGGTCGCCTCCTGATCAGGGGAGGTCCGCATGCGCGATACCGCTCCGGGCCTGGCGGCCTGCGTCCTGGTGCTGCTCGCGGCCGCGCCCGCCCGCGCCGGGGAGGCCGACTGGGCGGCCGACCTGCTGGCCGTCCGCGCCTCGCTCGGGCCCTCCGGCGCGGCCGCCCGCGCCGCGGTCAGCCCCGTGCTGAAGGCCGACCAGCCGGCGGAGCGCCTCGAGCTCGACGTGACCGGCGTCGATCTGCTCTGGCTGACGGCGCAAGGGGTGCCGAATTACGCCGGCGCCTGGACGGCGTGGTGCGAGCCGGAGCTGGTCCGGGGCGACGGCACGGCGGTCCGGATGACGGGGTTGAAGCCGGTCCACGTCGCGGTGGGGTGGGGCCGGCTCCTGATCGACAAGGACCTTCACGACGCCCCGCTGCAGGTGAAGGGGCGGCCGTTCGCCTACGGCTTCTGGGCCCACGCCGACAGCACGCTCGGGTTCCGGCTCGACCGGAAGTTCGCCCGGTTTCGCGCCTGGGTCGGGCTGACCGGCAGCCCCGTCCCGGTGGGCGGCCGCTTCACCGCCTCCGAGGCCCTCCCGCCCCGGGTCGCCGCCGATCGGGCCGCGCAGGAGATGGAGGGCCGCCACCCGGCCGAAGGCCCCCTCGCCCGGCGGCTCCTCGAGGCCTGGGCGTCCTCCACGCCGGACGCGGCCGGGACGCAGGCGTTCGTGGCGGCCCGCGCGGCGGCGGCGAAGAAGGCCGCCCCGGCCTTCCTGGAGCGCGCCGCCGCCTTGCGCGCCGCCGCGGCGCCGGAGGCGGCGTGGCTGCGCCTCGCCGCCGACATCGCCGCCGAGGAGGACCGGCGCGCCCGGCTCCTGCGCCGCCTCGACCGGCTGGACCCGGCGGCCCTGCGCCGCGCCGTCGACGATCTGGGGGCGACCTTTCCCGACGCCTACCCGGCGAAGGCGTTCCGCGAGCGGCTCGACGCCCGGCCCGCGGACCTCGCGGCG
>CAYUME010000231.1:0-7291 GCA_964445475.1 uncultured Planctomycetia bacterium | reverse complement strand
GGACACGGAGGACTACAGCCGGCGACTGGAGCGGAACAGCCGGTGGCACCGCCGGCACTATCTGGCCCGGGGCAAGTCGGGGCTGTTCACGAGCTGGGTGGAGTTCATCGCCCACTCCGACTACGACGCGAAGCAGCGGTTCCACAAGCTGCCCGGCGAGAAGGCCGTGTTCATGAACCCGGCAACGACGCGCGTCGAGATCGACCGGTTCGTCGCCCGCCTGGCCGCGTTCCGCTGAGGCCCACCCGACCGGGCCTCTTCCTGCCCGCATTCGCCCCGAGGGCGCTCAAAAGGGGCCGTGTGATGTCCGCGGGGCTCAAGGCCGCTGCGGGGGAGGGCGGCTGTGTCCGCAAGGTTCGATAACGCCCGTTATGGTGCTTTCTCCCCCCTCCCCGGACGGCTCCCTTGTGCCTGAATGACCTGCCGCACCTCCCACGGAACCCTTCGAGCGGGCTGGAAACGGGCGTTTATAATTCCTATACGCCGGCCGTCATCTTCCGCCACGCCTCCATCGACCGCCTCAGGTGCTCCCCGGGCGGCTCCTTCACGCTGTAGCACTGCAGCCCCACCGGCCCCGCGTATCCCGCGCGCTTCACCTCCGCGAGGAAGGCCGCGAGATCGAAGTCGCTGTCGTCGAGTGGCCGGATCGCCTGCCGGCCCTCCGCCGGTCCCTTGAGGCCGTTGATCGTCACCGCGAAGAGGTGCGGCTTCGCCTCCGCGAGCACCTGGCCTGCCGGCCTCGACGGCTTCACCCACTGCCAGTGGACGAGGTTGAAGTGCGTCCCGACGTTCTTCCGCGCGACCGCCTTCGCCAGCCGCACGCCGTCCTCGCAGCGCTCCGTCCAGAATCCCGCGTGGGGGTAGACGGAGACGACGGGTCCCGCGTCGCCGCAGGCGTCGGAGACCGTCTTGATCCAAGCGAGCCCCTGCGCGTCCCCGGCCGGGTCGGACGCCTTGAAGGCCTTGCTGCGGAACCCCAGCTCGATCCGCGTCGGCCGGCCGTGGATCGATTTGATCCACCCGGACCAGTCGGCGGGGGGGTCCTCCACGTTGGGCGTGGCGTAGAGGCCGTAGAGGGCGAGCCCGTGACGGTCGAGCGCCTCCAGGGCCTTCGGCAGCGCGCCGGGGTTGAGGTGGAGCTCGATTCCCGCGTAGCCGAGATCCTTCAGGAGCTTGGCGTTCTCTTCGATCGTCGCGATCTCGTCCTTGCCGAAGGCGTTCCCGAAGGCGTAGAGGGGCCAGGGGGCGGATGCCGCGCCCGCCGCGCAGCGGGCGGGGCGGGCCCAGGCGACGGCGGCTGCGGAGGCGGCGCCCACGGCGAAATCACGTCGCGTCATCAGGCCTGTCCGCATGGGAGCCTCGCGTGTTGTTCGGGTCATGAAACGTCGACACCCCGCCCCCACAAGGGGGAGGGGCAGGCGGAAACCTGCATCGGGAGACACCTTCTCCCTTGTCCCGACGGCGCCTCTTCGGCGCCGGGAACTCCCCACGCCCTTGACCGGCCGGTGTTTTGCCGGGCCTCCATCCTCCGTTCGTTCCTTTTCGTAACATGGCGTAACACGCGTGTCGCGAAGTGGGGGAACCTTGCCGGAGGGGTCGTCAGGGGCGTCCGGGCGGGGGGCCCCCCCCGCCGCTCTTCTCGTGGATAATCTGCACCGTGAAGGTGAAGAGCTTTGCCTCCGGGTCCTTCCAGCCCTCCGCCCCGATCCCGGCCTTGTCGCGCGCGAGGTGCCCGAGGAACTCCTCGAGCGTCCACCCCGTTTCCGTCGCGACCTGCGGCAGGAAGACCCCGCTCCGCCCGCCCTTCCGCACGATCACCCCGTGCTTCCCGAGGACGATCGACTTCCAGTCCGGGCACGGCACGATCTCCGAGAGGATCGAGATCTCGATGTCGAGCTGCGGGACCTCGGCGGGCGTCACGGGCGGGAAGCGCGGATCCTCCTGCGAGGAGGCAACCGCCATGCGCCGGACGGTCGCCGGGAGCGGGTCCTCCGATCCGAAGCACCCGATGCACCCGCGCAGCTCGCCCCCCTTGTGGAGGGTTACGAAGCAGCCCCGTTTTATCTGCAGGACGGGGTCGTCCTCCTTCGGCTCGGGCGGGGGCTTCCCCGCGGCGGCCGCCTCGATCGTCTTCCGGGCGATCGCGATCAGCCTGTGCCCGGCTTCGTCCGGGATCGCGTCCGGCCCGGCGGCCGGCGGGGGAGCCGCCTCCCGCGCGAGCGCCGCCACCGGCGCGTCGCCGTAGAGGACGGCCGCCCCGTACCCCACGACGCGCGCCTCGTCGCCGGAGACCGCCGCCGAGTTTGCCGAGCCCGTGATCGCGATCCCCCCGATCCCGAGCCCCTTCGCCGCGCGGATCAGCCCCAGCAAGGCATCCTGGCCGCACATCGTGCAGTCCAGGCTCGCGATCCCCTTCCCCATCTGCTCGCGCGCGACCTGCGCGATCGCGGCGTTGTCGAGGGTCGTCCACGATTCCAGCGTCCGTCCGTCCACCGCCTCGGCGTCTTTGCGGCCCGGGAAATGGGAGAGGTCGGTGCTGACTACGACGACCGTTTTCGCGTCGCAAACGGCCTTGAGCGCGGCCTCGAGGGCCTCGAAATCGGCATCGGCTGTCGCGTGGAAGAGGATCGGGACAAGCCGGAAGCCGGGCCGGAGGACCTTCTGGAGGAAGGGGACTTCGACCTCGAGGCAGTGGTCGGGTCCGTGCGGGTCGCGGCCTTCCCGGACCCGCCCGCCGCCGGCGTCGATCAGAGCACGCGCCCCCGCTTCATCTATTAATACGCGCCCGAGCGGGGTCTCCCACGCTCCTCTTGCCCACACGGCGCCGCCGCGGACGGCGACGCGGTGGGGGGAGCCGATCAGGACCACCCGGTCGGCGTCGAGCCCTTCGAGCTGTTTGAAGGCCGTCGCGGCGCAGGCGGCGGAGAAGGCGTAGCCGGCGTGGGGGACGATGATCGCGCGGACGGGCTTGGGGAAGCCTTTCTTCGGGGCGGCGGCGAGGGCTTTCACGAGAACCGCCTCGAGCCCGGCCTTGTCGCCGGGATAGAACTGACCGGCGACGGCGGGGGGACGGATGTCGGCAGGATCCGGGGCCGCGGGAGCGGGAGCGGGAGCGGGAGCCCCAGCGGGGGCGGCGTGCGGGGAGGCGGGCTTCGCGGCCTCGCCCGCGGGGGCAGGGCGGCCGCCGTTGCAGGCGGCGAAGGAGTACAGGGCGAAGAGGACGCATATTCTGAAGTCTTTCATCTCCGGCCTCCCGCCTGGTGGTCGACGCAGCCTATTATAGCCCCCTTTCTCCCGCCCGCGCAAAACTGTTCTTCCCCGGTTGCGATCGGTTTACAATGCGGTCTGGATCGGAGGAGTTGACGCCTCGTGCTCCCCGCCCTTCTCGCCGGTCTCGGCCTTGGCCTGGCGCAGGCCCCGCTCTGCCTGGGAACCTGTGCGCCGCTGGCGCTCACGGTCGTGGCGGACGCGCCGTCCGACCGGCCGCGCCGGGGGATCGTCGGGCTGCTGCTCTTCGTGCTCGGTCGCGCCCTCGGCTATCTTGCCTTGGGGGCCGTCGCGGGGATGCTGGCCGAGCGGATCACGATGTCGGATCTCCAGCGCCCGCTGGGGGCCGCCTTCGTCGCGATCGCCGCCGCGCTCTGGCTCGGCGCGGCCGGCCGCGCCGGCCCGGAGGGGTCGTGGGCCTGCCGGCTCGCGCGCGGTCCCGGGCGCGGCGCGCGCAGTCCGGTCCTCCTCGGGGCGCTTTCCGGACTCCAGGTCTGTCCCCCGCTCCTGCTCGCCCTCGGCGTCGCCCTCCAGGGAGGCGGCGTCCTTCCTGCGCTCGGCCATTTCTCCGGCTTCTTTCTCGGGACCATGGCCGGGCTTGTCCCCTTCGCCGCATGGCCGTGGATCGGCCGCCGCCTTCCCGCCGGCTGGCTCGCGCGCCTCCGCGCGACGCTGCCCCTCCTCGTCGGCTTCTTCTTTTTCTGCTGGGGGATGGACCGGCTCTTCCCGCCGCAGGTCGTCGCGTTGACTGTGACCGAGGCGGACCTGCGCTCGGTAATGCCGGAGGCGGACCGCTTCGTCGCCGTGCCGTCGTCGCGCTGCTTCGAGGCGTACCGCGGCGACGCCGCCGAAAAGGCCGGCGCGTGCTTTGTCACGAGCCAGGTCGCTCCGGCGGCCTCGGCCGGCTACGGAGGCCCCCTTCCGGCTCTGGTCGGCATCGACGCCGGCGGGACCATCACGGGCGTCAAGCTCCTCCCGCACCGCGAGACCCCGGTCTACGTCGCGCGCCTCGAGGACCCGGCCTACCTCGCGCGCTTCCGCGGGAGGCGGGTGACGGACCCGCTGCGGGTCGGCGGGGACGTGGATGCCGTGACGGCGGCGACGGTCACCGCGGAGGCGCTGGCGAACGGGATCCGCGAGGCCGGCCGGAAGGTCGCGGCGGAGCGGCTCGGGGTCCCGTCCGCGGAGCCGGGAGGAGCCGGCTTCTCCGCGTGGGGCGCCGCCCTCCGGGACTGGCGGCCCTGGCTGCTGGCGGCGTGGCTGATCGGCGCCGCGATCGTCGCGTCGCGCTGGCGGTCCGGTCCTGTTCATGCGGCCGTCCTCGGCGGATCGATCGTCGTGCTCGGTCTTGTGCTGATGCAGTTCGTTTCGGTCGGCCACGTCGTGCTGATCGCCGCGGGGCGGTGGCCGGCGCTCCCGTCGGCGTTGATGTGGTTCGTGCTGGTCGGCCTCGTGCTGGCGATCACGCTGGTGGCGGGGCGTCGGTACTGCGCCTCGCTCTGCCCGTTCGGCGCCCTGACGGATCTGCTGGGGCGGATCTGGCCGCTGCCGCTGCCGGTCCCCCCGACAGTCTCTCGGATGCTCCGGCCGCTCCGGTTCGTTCTCCTCGTCGCGACGCCGGCGGCCTTCTTCGTCTGGCGGCGGATGGCGGTGGTCGACTACGAGCCGTTCGCCCCGACCTTCGTTGCGCTGACCGGCCGCGGGGTCCCGGCGGATGCCGCGGCCGTCGGGCTGCTCGTCCTGATCGGCGTCCTCTCGCTCGTCAGCCGGCGGTTCTGGTGCGTCCACGTCTGCCCCGCGGGGGCGGCGCTGGAGGTGGTCGCGCGGCTGCAGGTGCGGCGGGAGTCGGAGGCGAAGGCCGGGGCGTCGATGGAGGTCTGAGCGATGACGGATCGTCGACCGGAGCCCGCGTGGGCCGGTTTCGTCCACCTGGGCGCGGCCGCGCTCCTGCTGGCCCTGATCGGTCTCGTCTCGGCCCGCGGGGTGCGCGGTCCGGCTGAGCCCGCGACGGCCGCCGACAGCGCGTTCCGGGACCCCTTCACCCGGCCGGACGTCGAGCCGATCCCCCGCGCGGAGGCGATCGCGAAGCAGCTCTCCCTCCACGAGGCGATGCACTACGCGAAGCTCCCCGGGAACGAGGTCCAGTGCGAGCTCTGCCCGACGCTCTGCCGGCTCCGCGACGGCGAGCGCGGCCAGTGCAAGGTGCGGGTGAACTACGCCGGAACCCTCTACGCCCTCACCTACGGACGGCTCGTCGCCGAGCACGTCGACCCGATCGAGAAGAAACCGCTCAACCACTTCCTGCCCGCCACCGACGTCTATTCGATCGCCACGGCCGGCTGCAACCTCGGGTGCGTCTTCTGCCAGAACTGGGAGATCTCGCAGGCCTACCCGGAGGATGCGCCCTTCCTCCTCCGGTCGCCGGAGGAGGTGGTCGCGCAGGCGGCGAAGGCGAACTGCCCGTCGATCGCCTACACCTACACGGAGCCCTCCGTCTTCTTCGAGTACATGTTCGACTGCGCCCGGCTGGCCCGCGCACGGGGCCTGAAGAACGTCTGGGTGACGTGCGGATACCTGAACGAGAAGCCGCTGCGGGAGCTGGCGAAGGTGCTCGACGCGGCGAACGTCGACCTCAAGGGGTTCAGCGAGCGGTTCTATGCGGAATACTGCAACGCCCAGCTGGCGCCGGTCCTGCGGACCCTCGAGATCCTCAAGGAGGAGAAGGTCCACGTCGAGGTGACGAACCTGCTGGTCCCGGGGGGGAACGACGACCCGGACGAGATCCGGGCGATGTGCCGGTGGCTCGCGACGCGGATCGGGCCCCGCGTCCCGCTCCACTTCTCGCGCTACCACCCCGCGTTCCGCATGGAGCGCCCGGGCCCGACGCCGCTGGAGACGCTGGCGACGGCGCGGGAGATCGCGCTGGCGGAGGGGCTGAAGTACGTTTACATTGGCAACGTCGCGCACGCTGACGGGTCGACCACCTTCTGCGCCGGCTGCGGCCGGAAGCTGATCGCCAGGCGCGGGTTCTGGGTCCTGGGGAGCGAGGTGAAGGCGGGGGCGTGCCCCGCGTGCGGGGCGCGCATCCCGGGCGTCTGGCCCGGCGTGGAGCCGGGGTCGGTCGTGACCGTGCCGGTGGACGAGCCGGCGCCGGGAAGGAAGTGAAAGGGGGAGACGACCGTGACGCGATTTCGCGCCCTTCGTGCGGCGCTGGTGTGTGCGTCCGCCGCCCCGCTCCTGCAGGGCTGCGTCACGGACGCGCTCTGGTCGGCTCACTGCAGCCAGCCCGTCTCCGTCATGTGCCGCGGCCGTGCCGAGGCCTTCTTCGCCGACGATCCGGCCTCGCCGGACGGACCTGCCGCCGTGCGGGTCTGCTACACCGTCGATCCCGACCCTCCTTTCCCGGAGTCCGGGGAGGGCCCCTTCGCCCGCCCGGGCGGGCGCATCGTCCTGGACGTCCCCGTTGCGGAGGTGGATGCCCTGGAGCGTCTCCTCGCGGAGGCCCGCGACGCCGGGGCGGATCGCTTCCGGGCCCTGGAGGGAAGCCTGTCGGTCGGGCCGGACCCCGGGAAGCCGGAGGAGGCCGAGCTGGTCCTGTCGCTGACGCTCCGGGACGCGGAGGGGCGGGACGCCTTCGCGCAGCGGGTGCTGCGGGGCGCGTGGCGCGCAGAGGGGGCCGACGGGCCGGCCGGCGGCCGTCCGCTCCCGCTTCCCCCGTGGCCGATCCCCGTCGCCCTCACGCACACTCGCGAGGAGAGCAACACCCTCCTGCTGATCGTGCTGACGCCGTTCACGGTCGCGCTCGACGTGATCCTCTTCTGTCCCGACCTCCTCGTCCTCGCCGTCTCGCGCTCGCATTGACGCCCCGCAGCGTGCCGGCTGCCATGCAGCGTGAAGGGCATCGACTCGCGGACCGCATGCATGCCCGATGCGCAGCGGTTCGATGACGCCGTCTTGATGGATCCCTCGCGGCTCGTCTGATGCGAATTGAACTTGACGGAACGTGGGGGGGGGGGGGGGCGGT
>CAYUME010000230.1:0-7299 GCA_964445475.1 uncultured Planctomycetia bacterium | reverse complement strand
CCGCGAGGACGGCCTGGGCGACGAGGGAAATAATCGCCACCTTTGCCGGGTAGGGGCCGCCGCGCGACCGGGGGTATTCGTCGGCCGCGGTGAAGGCGCCCACGAGCCCGCCGAGGGGGGAGAGGCCGGATGTCAGTCCGCCCGCGGTCTCGTCGCCCAGGCCGACCACCGCCCCGAGGATCATCGGTCCTCCCCAGAGCGCCGCGATAAGGACGAGCTGGATCCCGCCGGCGTGTTTCCGGCCGAGGAGCGCGAAGCATTCCCGGGAGGCGCCGAAGACCACCAGGGTGATCGTGAGCAGCGCCGGCACCAGGAGGATCGCCTCGGACGGGACGGTCCCGGTCGCGAGCAGGAAGGCGGGCGGGATCAGCAGGAAGACGGAGAGGAGGGCGGCCAGGGCGAGGGTCCACCGGGTCTGGCTGGCTCCTTCGGAGCCAGGTCGGACGCGTTCGCCTCGCGCCCGGGACCGTTCCTCCTCGCGCCGGAAGGCGATCTCTTTCGGGGTCATCATGGCGGAGAGCCAGAAGCCGGCGATCCACCCCGCGGCGCCTACCCCGATCAACCACGGCAGGAAGGGGTGAAGCGGGGCGCCCGTGCCCGCGACGCCGCGGGCGGTCTCCAGGAGCCAGGACCAGGTCGAGCCGAGGAAGAAGACCAGGAGGATCAGGTGGAAGAGGACCGTCTGCCTTTTCGACAGGCCCGGCGCCCCCTCGCGGGCCAGCTTGCGCGTCGCGGCGATGGCGAGGAACACGATCAGAAAGCCCTGCCAGAGCAGGACGTGGAAGAGAAGGGGGAGGGGCGCCCCGAAGAACGTGTGCGTCGCGGGGTCCGGTCTTCCAGGCCGCATGCTGAAGACGCGGATGAAATTGGGGACCCCGAAGACGAGGAAAAAGAGGAGGATTCCCCCGATCGCCTTCGACGGAGTCCGTCCGGGGGCCCCGGTGAGGGCGCTGACTGAGGCCAGGAGATAGAAGAGCAGCGCGGTCGAGCCCAGGGCGACACCCCACTGGACGGCGTCGACGAACGCGATGCCGCCGCGCAGGATGCAGTAGAAGAGGAAGGGGATCGCGACGAGGGAGGCGGCGATCTCCTGGAGCGGGGCGCCCGCCACGTAGCCCGCCAGCGTGACGCCGGGATGCATCGGCGTCAGGCGCAGGCTCTCGAGGATGCCCGAGTTGCGCTCCATCGTGATCGCGAGACTGACCCGGTTGGTGCCCGCCAGCAGCAGGAGCAGCCCCGGGACGGCCAGTAGGGCGAAGAAGAGGACCCGGGCCGTCTCCTCGGCCGGGGTGCCATTCCGGGAGGCGATGAACTCCCCCAGGGCCACGAAGCCCAGGCCGGCGATCCCGACGAGGACGGCGGCCGAGATGGCCCCGCCCCGGCGAAGCCGCGTGTGGACGTGGCGGATCAGGACGGGATTCTCGTCGGGTGCCCAGGTTTCCACGTGCGGCTCCACCTTCCGTGCCCCGGATCCCGATGCGGAGGGACCCCCCCCTACGAGACCTGGTGCGCGCCGACCTTCATGAAGATGTCCTCGATGCTCTCCTTCCGGTCCGCAAACCGGCGGACGGGGATACCGGCCTCCACCAGCTCCCGCAGGAACGCCGCCATCGCGGCGGCGTCGCCGTCGAACCGGATCCGGGCGGTCGCGCCCTCGACCTTCCGGGACTTCACCCGGGGGTGGGCGGCGAGGAGGGGGTCCAGCCGCGCATCGGGGGCCGCCAGGGCGATCTCGATCTCGGGGTGCGACGATATCCGCGCCAGGATGTCGTCGATCCGCCCGCTCTCCACCATCCGGCCCCGTTCCATGATCCCGATCGCGTTGCAGAAGTCGGCCAGCTCGGTCAGGATGTGGGAGGAGACGAGGATTGTCTTTCCCTGCGCGCCGAGGTCCCGGATGATCTGGCGGAGCTCGATTCGCGCCATCGGGTCGAGGCCGCTGGCCGGCTCGTCGAGCAGGAGGACCTTCGGGTCGTGGAGGAGGGTCTTGGCCAGGACGAGGCGCTGCTTCATCCCGCGCGAGAGGCCCCCCGCGAGCGCGTCGGCTTTCTCCTCGAGTCGGGTCAGCGCGAGGCAGGCGTCGATGCGGACCCTCCGGTCGGGGCGGGGGTGGCGGTAGGCCCGGGCGTAGAAGTCGAGGAACTCGCGGACGGTCAGGTCGTCGTAGACGGGGGTATTGTCGGCCATGTAGCCGAGGTGGCGGCGGGCCTCGCGGGGGTGCTCGCGGGCGTCGACGCCGGCGACCGTCACCTCCCCGCGTGTCGGCTCCAGCAGCGTGGCGAGGACGCGGATGGTGCTCGTCTTTCCCGCCCCGTTCGGCCCGATGAGCCCGTAGACCATGCCCTCTTCGATGTCGAGACGGAGGTCCTCGACCGCGGTGAGGGATTCGTATTCGACGCGGAGGTCCCGGGTCTGGATCATGGCCGCCGCATTCTATCGGGTCCCGGCGCCTTCCTGCAAGCAATCGGGGGCCCTCGGGCTTGACCTGCAGGTGCCGTCACGGTATGAACGTGACATGAGCGCGCGCGACTGGCTCCGGGCGGCGGGGCGGGGGGCCCTGGATCTACTCTATCCGCGCATGTGCCTCGGCTGCAGGGCGGACCTCCGCGGGACCGACCGGCACCATCTCTGTGAGGCGTGCGAGGCGGCGCTGCCGCGCTTCGGGGCAGAGGCCTGTCCCCGGTGCGGGATGGGCCTCGGTCCCGGCGCCCCCGTCGGGACCCGCTGTACGGACTGTGCGGGCCGCCCCCTCGCCTTCGACGGGGCTGTCGCGCTCGGCCCCTATCGGGACCTCCTGCGCGACCTGGTCCTCCAGCTCAAGCTCGGCGGCGAACGCGCGATCGCGGGGGACCTTGGACGGCTCCTGGCCGCCCGGATGGCCGGGGACCCGCGTGCGGCCGGGATCGACGGCCTCGTGCCCATGCCTCTTCACCGGAAGACCGAGTTGGGGCGCGGCTACAACCAGGCGGCCCTGCTGGCGGAGGCGGTGTCCGTCCGGACGGGGCTCCCCCTGGTCTCCGGCGCGCTGGCGAAGGTGAAGGCGACGGCTCCCCAGGCCATGCTGGAGGCCGTACGGCGCCCCGGGAACATCGCCGGGGCCTTTGCCGTCCGGCGGCCGTGGCGGGTTGCGGGGCGGCGGGTGCTCCTGGTGGACGACGTGATGACGACGGGGGCGACGGCGTCCGAGGCGGCCGGCGCGCTCAAGGGGGCGGGGGCGACCGGCGTGCTGGTCGCCGTGGTCGGGCGATGACGGACCGGCCCGCCTGCGGCCGGCGGGTCAGCGGGCGGCGGGCGGCGCGCCGTGGGCGCGGGCGTAGTCGCGCATCGCGAGGACGTTGGCCTCCGGGGTGCCGCGCGGGATCTCGCACCCGGCGCCGACGACGAAGCGGGATCCCGCCTTGGCGTGGCAGTCGGCCACCGCGCGCATCACCCCCTCCGCCGTGCCGTCCTTGAGGGTCTTCACCGGGTTGAGGTTGCCGAGGAGCACCTGGCCTGGCCCCGTCTTCGCGCGGGCCTCGTCGAACGGGACGGGGAAGTCGATGTCCGCGATCCCGCAGCCGAGGCGTCCCATGCCGCCCAGGATGGCGCGCGTGTTGCCGCAGATGTGGAGCCGGGTGCGCGCTCCCATCGCGTGGATGCCGTCCACCAGCCGCTTTTCGAGGGGCCAGACGAATGCCTCGTAGATCGGCGGCCCGACGAGCGAGGCGGCGGCGTCGCCCACCCCGATCAGGTCGGCCCCGGCGTCGACCTGGGCTTTCGCGAAGCGGAGCTCCATCTCGACGACGAAGGCGAAGAGGTCCCGGACGAAACCCGGGTCGTCCCCGAAATCCATCATGAGGTTGTTGATGCCGCGCAGGTCGGCCCCCTCGGCGCAGGGCCCTTCGACCCAGCCCTCGACGAGGAGCTGTCCCGCGACCTTCTCCTTCAGGAGCGCCACGCCCTTCACGCGATCGTGCATGCGCCCCCCGCCGAGCGGGTCGGGAGGGCGGAGCGTCGCGAGCGCGGCCTTGTCGAGGAGCCGCGCCTCCTCCTCGACGATGGCGGGGGGCTGGTCGTCGAACCAGGCGATCGCCGCCCCGCAGTCCGCCGCCTCGCGCGCCGGGTCGGAGATGGCGGAGACGTAATCGAAGGCGAAGCGCTCCGCCGTGCGGAGCTGGGCCTCGGCGAGGACGCGGTGGTCCCGGGCGTACGTCCCGTACGGCGCGCCGATCCGGTCGGCGGCGAACATCATGGTGATGGGCATGAGGGCGAGATGGTCGACGGGGTCTCCCTCGAGCGTGGCGAGGACGCGTTCGCGGCCGGTCATGGGGGAGCCTTTCATGGGATGGGGGCGCCCGGGACGGCGGACTCCGTCAATAGGACCGCTCGCCCCCCGACGCCTTCCGGAGCTCCTCGATCAGCACCGCCAGCCCCTTCTCGAGGATGGCGTCGCGACCGCGGCACCAGGGGAGGGCCCCGTCGACGGGCACGTCCGGATCGATCCCGACCCCTTCGAGCTGTTCGCCGGCGGTGAGGTGGGAGACGTCGGCGACGGCGAGCTGGAGGACGGAGCCGTCGGAGAGCCGGACGAACTGGGAGCCGAGGACGGCGCCGGCGGTGCGTCGGCCGACGAGCGGGCCGGCCCCCATCCGTCGCCAGTGCCAGGCGAAGACCTCCTTCGCGCTGCGCGAGGAGGCGTCGATGAGCGCGACCGCGGGCTTGTCCCAGAACCGGGTCCCGTCCGCCCGCGGCGTGAAGAGCCAGAGCGCCCCCCAGGTCACCGGGACCTGTCCCCCGCGCCCGCGAAGGTCGAGCACGAGGCCCTCCGCCTCCGCCAGCGGGCCTTTCAGCGCCTCCCGCATCGACCGGACCACGGACCAGCTCATGAAGTGCCACGGGTGGAGGATGGCCAGCGTCCGGCCGTCGCGTCGGACCGTTCGCGCCGAGTCCCGGGTGGCCTCGGCCTGCGAGGTCTCGTCCGTCCAGAGGGGGACGCAGCGGGGGAGGGCGCCGGGCGCGGACTGGAGGAGGAGGTCGACGGGGCGTCCCGGCTCGACCCGGAGGACGTGGCGGGGGATCTCGGCGACGCCGGGGTCGCTTCCTGCGTCGGCGAGGCGGAGGGAGTCTTCCGGCGGAAGGCCGTTGACGGCGAGGAGGCGCTCGCCCAGTTCGATTGCCGCGCGTGCCGCGGGGCTGTTGTCGTGGACGGCGGTCACGAAGAGCCCTTCCGGGAATCGGCCCAGCTCCAGGCCCGTGCCCGGGGCGGTGCGGCCCTGCAGCTCCGGCTCGAAGTGGTTCCGGAAGACGTCGCCCTCGATCAGGACGGTGTGCGAGGCCTGGAGCGGGGCGAGGAGGCCGCGGTTGACGAGCTTGATCAGGTCCCGCGGGCTTTCGCAGGCCGCGGCGCGGGGACGCAGCGAGGCAACATGGCGGTCCCAGTCGAGGCCGTTGAAGGTCCGGTCCTGGAAGCGTCGCCGGACGGCGGCGGCGGTCTCGTCGAAGGCGCGCAGGTCCGCCGGGGCGGCGGCGGACGGGAGGGCGATGAGCGCCGCCAGGAGCGCGGCCGGCGGTCGGCGGAGGGCGATGCGGAGCCGCGAAGGGCGTATCATGCCTGAGCCGGCAGGGCCGTCCTCCCGGACGGGAGGGATGAACATCCGGCGCACGGGAACGGAAATCCCGCCATCACTTCCTGCCGCGGGAGGCCGTCATCCGGCCCGTGATCTTGATGCCCTTGAACTTGTTCAAGGCGGCCTCGGCCTCGGCCTTCGAGACCTCCTTCAGGAGCGGGATGATCAGGCGGCCGGCAAGCTCCCGGGCCTCCTCGATCGGGCACGACTTGATCTCGCTGATGAGCTTTGCCGCCTGTTCCTTCTTGTCGTTCGAGGTGATCTTGGAGAGGAATACGTTGTATCCGCCGGCTTCCCCGGAGGCGGCCTCGGGACTCTCGGCGGGGGCCTCGGCCTCCGGCTCGGGGGGCGGAGGCGGTGCCTGTTTCGGGGCGGCGACCGGCGCCGGCCGGGGGGCCGGCTTCGCCGCGGCGACGGGCTTGGGGGGCGGCGGCGGCTCGGGTTCCTCGTCCAGGGCCGGCTCGGGAGCCGGTTCGGGGGCCGGCACCTCGGGCGGAGCGAGTTCCTCCTCCTGGGGCAGCAGCGCATCCTCTTCCGGGGCAGGCGGTTCCTCGGCGAGCAGGTTGTCGGCCGGCTCCGCCTGGATCTCGGGTTCCTGTGCCGGTTCCTCCTGGGGGGGCGGGACGGCGGTCTCGTCCAGCGAGGGCATTGCCTTCGGGGCAGCCCTGGGTGGCGCCGGAGCCTGGGCCGCGGGGGCCTGGCTCTCGCCCTCGCCGAGCGGGGGCCGGCCGACGCGACGGAAGAGGAAGGTCTCCCCGCAGCACGGGCAGACGAAGATGTTCCGCTCGAAATTGAAGCGGGCCGACCGGCCGGCATCCTCCGGCCCCGTCCCGAACGCGAACTGCGGCCGGACCGGCCAGTTCACCTTCGGGATCCGCTGCACGGAGCGGGTGGTCACGCGGAATTCGATGCCCGCCTTCGACACCTCGATCAACCGCGGCGTGATCGCCTTGATCTCGGCCTTCGAGGCCCCCAGGAGGAAGACGATCGGCGCGCTCTTGACGATCTGCTGGGCCACGGAGGCCTCGAGCCCGAACGCAGCCGAGAACGACTCCGCCGCGCCGTCCAGCCTCGACTTGTCGACCTCGGCGACGAGGACGTTGAACTCCACTTCCTTCTCTTTCGGGGGGGCCTTCATCACCATGCGAGGCTGTCCTCCTTGGCGGGGCGGGGGCGGGATCCTCCGCCGGCGATATCCGGCGGGCCCCAGCCCTCACAGAAGTGTGGACGTTATCACCCCCCCGAAATATGTCAAGGAATTCTATCGGGCGGGGCTTCGTCGCGTCCGGTACGGTCTTCGGGCATTCCAAAGAAGCGGAATACCGCCGCCTGAGCCCCGTCTCCCGGGACTCGGGCGCGGGATTACAGCAGCCCGTTTTCCCGGTACCAGCGGGCCGTCATCGCCAGGCCGGCGTCGAGGGAGACCCGGGGGGCGAAGCCCAGCTCCCGCTCCGCCTTCGCGGCCGTGCAGGTCCACCGCGACTGCGACAGCTCGCGGATCTTGAATCCCGTCAGCATGGGCGTGACGCCGGTCATCGGGGCCGTCGCCTGCATGACGGCCGCGGCCACCCGGAGCGCCGACATCGGGACCCGGACGCGGACCGTTCGTCTCGCCCCCGCGGCCCCCGCCATGGCCTGCGCGATCCGGTCGAAGTCGAAGATCCCCCGTCCCGCGATGAAGTAGACCTGTCCC
>CAYUME010000229.1:0-7302 GCA_964445475.1 uncultured Planctomycetia bacterium | reverse complement strand
GGGCGATCCGGCCGAGCAGGTGGTGCGCCTCCGCCCGCGCCGCCGCCGGCGCCTTCTCGAGGACCTCCTGCAGCACCGACTTCGCGCGCGCCCTGGCTCCCTGCACCCAGAGCGTCTCCGCCAGGCTCAGCCGCGCGTCGTGGAGCGACGGCTGGAGGTCGAGCGCCTTCTCGAAGCAGGCCACGGCGGCGTCCGTCTCGTCCCGCAGCCGGTGCAGGATCCCGCGCTCCCAGAACGTGGCCGCGAAGCGGGGGGAGGCCGCCTCGGCCCGGTCGAGGTGCTCCGCCGCCTCCGCCAGGAGGGCCTTGCGGGTGGCCGGATCCCGCCGGGCGTCGGTCTCCCGGGCCCGGGCCAGGGCGATGAGGGCGAGGTCGGTGTGGATCTCGACCGTCCGTCCCCACGGCTTCGCGCCCACCCGTTCCCGGTCGGCCTCGGCGGCGAGGGCGAGACGCAGTTCCTCCCGGGCGACGTCATCCCGCCCCTTCGCGTGGAAGTACTTGGCGAGGTTGAAGTGGCCCACGGTGGACCGGAAGGTCCCGAAGCCGCGGGTTTCGAGGTCGATCCCCACGGCGGAGGTTGCAAGGCCGAGAATCGCGACCGTCGCCGCGACCAGTCCCGCGAGACCGGCCTGGACGGACGACGACGCCCAGCGGTCGCGAAGCGCAAGGACCGGGCGGACCGTCCAGGCGACGGCATGCGCGGCGAAGAGGAGGAGGAACGGGACGGCCGGGAGCCGATAGCGCGCGAAGAGGAAGAAGAGCAGGAGCGAGCCGGCGTAGACGCCGACGATCAGCAGCGGAAGCAGGAACCGGCGCCATTCCAGCAGCGCCAGCCCGATCCCGAGCAGGGCCAGCGGGCTGATCCACGCGAAGGCCGGCAGCGGCCACCGCAGCAGCGGGATGTACCGCCCCATCACGGTCATGTCCTCGACGTTGTCCGGGTACTCGTAGCCGACCCAGAACAGGATCGCCTTGCGGACGATTCCCTTCGCGAACGTGGCCGGCTCCGTCCATGCGTAGCGGAGGCCCTCCTTCAGCCAGTAGCGGTCGACCTCGCCGGCCGACATCGCCCGCCCCGCGCGGCGCTCCGCCTCCTTGCGGAAGTCGTGCTCCTCGAGCAGCGGGTTCCCGTAGACGAAGTGGGGGGGATGATAGCGTCCCTTCTGGTTGTCCGGGTGGTTGCCGATGTAGAAGTTCGGGCCGGCCTGGGCGGTCGTCAGGACGAACTCCCCGCCCGCGACGGCATTGTGGATCGTCGCGGGGGCGACGCCGGCCGCCGCGCCGAGGGCGACCCAGGCCCAGCGGGAGAGGCTCCCGCGCCATCCCTCGTCCGGGAGCGCGACGCGGATCCAGACGAGGAGCGCGGGGACGATCAGGAGATAGTTCCCGCGCGCGAGCGCCCCGACCCCGAGCGCCAGCCCCGTCGCGAACCACCATCCCCGCCGTCCCCGGTCGGCGGCCACGAGGGCGAGCCAGGCCGCGAGCAGGAGAAAGAAGACCTCGAGGAAGGTCTTCAGGAGGAGGTTGTCGTAGAAGAGGAACGGCTTGTAGACTGCCGCGCAGGCGAGGGCGGCGGTCGCGACCGCGCGCCCGAAAAGGCGGCGGCCGGCCGCATAGAGCAGGGCGCATCCGGCCACGCCGACGAGGATCTGGACGATCCGGACGACGACGACCGAGCGGCCGGGCAGGTAGAGGATCCCGAGGAGATAGGGGTAGAGCGGGTCCTGGTAGAAGACGCGGGGCGCCCCCTCGTAGAAATGCGGACCGCCGGTCCACTGTCCGCTCGCGATCCGGCGTCCCCACTGGTCGTAGACGAAGCCGTCGAGGATCGGGTCGTCGAAGTACGGTGCGCCCGCCGCCTGCGTCAGCGCGACCAGGCGCAGGAGGAAGGCGAGGGCGATCAGTCCGAGGAAGACCCACCGTTCCGCCGGCGTGGCGAAGAAGCCGCGGCCGGGGAGGAGGGGGGACGACGCCGGGGCGGCCGGGACGGGCGGCGGGGCCGGGGGGGGGGGGTCGGTCATGGGACTCCGGGTGCCGATCGGAGGCGGCGGGGTCAGACGGAGGCGGGGGCGGCCCGGCCTTTCAGCGGCGCCCACGGCACTCCGAACCGCTCCGCCGCATGGTAATTGACGACCTCGACGCGGTCGCCGTGCTTGACCTCGTAGGTCCCGCACGGCGTCGCGAACCGCTCGAACTCCCGGTCCTTCCGGACGTACAGGGCGCAGTACTCGGCGCTGGAGAGGATCTGCATCGGGTCGGCGAGGTCCATGATCCGCGCGGCCGTGTTCATGTTCGCGCCGATCGCGTTCCGGCGCCCGGTCCGGCTGGCCACGATGTAGTTGGTGCCGCAGTGGATCCCGATCCGGACGCGGAAGGGGAGCGACTGGCGGGCGATCGCCTCGTGGACCTCGATGGCCAGCCGCAGCGGCGCGTGGCTGTCCGCGTTGCCCGTGAAGAGGATCGCGACCCCGTCGCCCGTCGGCACCGCCAGCAGGTCGTCGGGCGGCGTCGACCGGATGCTCTCGGAGGCGAGGACCACCTCGTAGAGGGCCTGGACCGTCTTGAGCTGCTCCTGGATCGGCGTCGACGAGTAGTTGAACACGTCGCAGAAGAAGATGTAGGTGTTCCGCTTCTCGTGCGTGTGGATGTCGAGGGGGAGGGGCTCGGCCCGGGGGGCGCCCCGGCGGGGCCGGCCGGGCTTCTCCGCGGCGCGGCGGATCACGACCGTGTCGCGTGCGAGGCTGCGGAGGAGGCGCTCGTAGCGCTGGAGGGATCGGCGGTAGACCTCCGTCAGCTTGGCCCGGCCCGTCTCGTCCCCCGGCGTGATCAGGGGGAATCGCGTGGGGGTCTCCCGGAACGCCTCCAGGTAGGCGGCCCGGCCGCTCTCGAGCACGAGGTTGTGGATCCGCGTCCGGATCTGGACGAAGTCGGCCGAGGCGATCTCCTTCGCCTGGAGGAGCCGCACCGCCTCGTCCGCCAGCTCGTGCGCGAGGCCCGGGATCTCCGGGGACGGGTTCCGGTCGGGTTCCTTGGCCATTCAGAGCCCCAATTCCGGCGCGATGCCCTGCAGCGCCTGGATCACGACGGCGAGGTGCTCGTCGAGCGGCACGCCCAGCTCCGCCGCCCCCCGCTCGATCTCGCCCCGGTTCACGCCCTTCGCGAAGGATTTCTCCTTCCACTTTTTCTTCACGCCGGTGACGTCGACCTCGGCGATCTTCCGGGACGGGCGGACGAGGGCGCAGGCGACGACCAGGCCCGTCACCTCGTCGCAGGCGTAGAGCGCCTTCGCGAGGCGGCTCGTCCGCGGGACGCCCGTCCCGTCGGCGTGGCCGAGGATCGCCTCGACCGTCTCCTTCGGGTATCCCTGCTCCTCCAGGATGCGGCATCCGGTCCGGGGGTGCTCGTCGGGCGACGGATGCCGCTCGTAGTCGAAGTCGTGGAGTAGGCCGGTGACCCCCCAGAGGGCCTCGGCCTCGCTCCAGCGGCGCGCGTAGGCGCGCATCGCCGCCTCGACGCACAGCATGTGCTTGACGAGGTTCGCGGACTGCGTGTGCTCGCGCACGAGCGCCATCGCGGCGTCGCGGTCCGGAGTCATGGGCGCCCATTGTAGAGACTTTTGCGCGGCGCGCAACCGATAACGCCATGCGGGCTCCGGGTCTTGAGCTCCGGATCCCAGGCCCGGAGTCGCAGGTCCGCGGTTCCGGGTCCTGTGTCCCGGTCTCGGGCCGCATCGGCGATGCAGGACCCCGGGAGTCGGCACCGGGCCTCCCGTAATCCGTTGTCCCGTTTCGACAAAAGAGCTATCTTCTGTTGCGGGAGCCGGTGCGGGGTCGCGCCGGGCGGGATGAACCCCCGGGAGAGAGGGAGACAGGACCATGGCCGACGTCCGAATCGAGAAGGACACGATGGGCGAGGTGCGCGTCCCCGCGGACGCCTATTATGGCGCCCAGACCCAGCGGGCCGTGGAGAACTTCCCCGTCAGCGGCCTGCGCATGCCGCGCCGCCTCCTCCGCGCCCTCGCCCTCATCAAGAAGGCCTGTGCCGAGGAGAACCTGGCCCGAAAGGCGGTCCCCGACGACCTCGGCGCCGCGATCGTCCGCGCCGCGCAGGACGCCGCCGACGGGGCGCTCGACGCCCAGTTCCCCGTCGACGTCTTCCAGACCGGCTCGGGCACGTCGACGAACATGAACATGAACGAGGTGCTCGCCAACCGGGCCGCGGAGCTCCTCGGCGCCCCCCGCGGCGCGAAGAAGGTCCATCCCAACGACCACGTCAACCGGGGGCAGTCCTCGAACGACATCATGCCTTCGGCGCTCCACGTCGCCGCCCTCGAGGCGGTCGAGCACGACCTGCTTCCTGCGCTCGAGGCCCTCCGGAGGGCGCTCCAGGAGAAGGCGAACGCCTTTGACGGGATCGTCAAGATCGGCCGGACGCACCTCGCCGATGCCGTGCCCATCCGCCTCGGCCAGGAGTTCGGCGGCTATGCGCAGCAGGTCGTCAACGCCGCCGCCCGCGTCCAGGGCGTCCGGGACCGGCTGGCCGAGCTGGCGCTCGGGGGGACGGCGGTGGGGACGGGGCTCAACGCCGAGCCGGGCTTCGCCGAGGCGGTCATCGGGCGCGTGGCGCAGTCGACGGGCCTGCCGTTCCGGCCCGCCCCGAACACGTTCGAGGCCCTCGCCGCCCGCGACGCCGCCGTCGAGGCGAGCGGCGCCCTCAAGGCGGTGGCGGTCGGCCTGATGAAGATCGCCAACGACGTCCGATGGCTCGGCTCGGGGCCGCGCTGCGGGATCGGCGAGATCCGGATCCCCGACCTCCAGCCGGGGAGCAGCATCATGCCGGGGAAGGTGAACCCCGTCCTGAGCGAGATGCTGATGATGGTCTGCGCCCAGGTGATCGGGAACGACGCGGCGATCGCGGTGGGCGGGCTCTCAGGGAACTTCGAGCTGAACGTCATGATCCCCGTCATCGCCCACAACCTGCTCCAGTCGATCGACCTGCTGTCGAAGGGGGCGACGGTCTTCGCCGAGAAATGCGTGAAGGGGCTGGAGGCGGACGCGGCCCGTTGCCGGGAGATGGTCGAGCGGAGCCTGATGATGGTGACCGCGCTGGCCCCGGCGATCGGCTATGACAAGGCTGCGGCGATCGCGAAGGAGGCGCTCAAGAAGGGGAAGACGGTGCGCGAGCTGGTCCGCGAGAAGAGGCTGCTGCCCGACGCGGAGCTCCGCCGGCTGCTCGACCCGCGGGCGATGACGGAGCCGGGGAGCGGCGGGGAGCGCGGCGCAGCCGGCGTGAAGCGTCGGGCGTCGAGGGGGGGGCGGCCTGCGAAAAAGGCCCCGAGACGGGCGACCCAGAAGCCGTGAGGGAGGTGTCCTCGTTCCGGCGGATTCTCGCCCTTCCTGGAGACCGGATGTCATGAAAAAGTGCCTGCTCGCCCTGGCGTTTCTCGCGTCGGCGGTGCCCGCGCTTCGTGCCGCCAGCCTGCCGGTGTTCCCGGTCACGCCCGAGTGGAAGGCGAAGATGGCGGAGAAGGCCCCGGCCAAGCCGACCGCCGCCCCCGCGACAAAGCGGAAGGTCCTGATGTTCTCGGTCATGACCGGGTTCAAGCACTGGGTCACGCCCCACACCGCCGAGATCGTCAAGATCCTCGGTCCGAAGACGGGGGCCTACGAGGTCGTGGAGACCGACGACATCCGGTCGTTCTCGGCCGAGCGCCTGAAGCCGTTCGACGCGGTGATCCTCAACAACACCTGCTCCAAGAACCCCGGCCGGAACATGTTCGTCGACCTGCTGGGCCCGGACAAGAAGGAGGAGGCGGCCGCCCTCGAGCGGGACCTGATCGCGTTCGTCGCCGGCGGCAAGGGGCTCATCGTCCTGCACGGCGCGATCACGTTCGTCAACAGCTCGGAGCCCTTCTGCGACATGCTGGGCGGCTCCTTCGATTTCCACCCGGCGCAGCAGCCGGTCGTCGCCACGGCGGTCGACCCGGATCATCCCCTGGTCAAGGCCTTCGGGGGCAAGCCGTTCGTCCACGTCGACGAGCCGTACCTGTTCGCGGGCGCCTACCGGAAGAAGGACTTCCGCCCGCTGATGGTCATGGACACGTCCAGGCTGGACGGCGGGAAGAAGACGGAGGCGGTCCGGGCCGATGTCCGCTATATCGCCTGGATCCGGAAGCACGGCCAGGGGCGGGTGTTCTACTGCTCGCCGTCCCACAACGCCCAGAGCTTCGACGACCCGCGGCTGATGCAGTTCATGCTCGACGGGTTCCAGTACGCGTTGGGGGACCTGGCGTGCGACGATTCCCCGGTGAAGAAATGATGCATTCCGAGGCCCGGACCGGCCGCGTCTTCGTCCTGCGCCTGGAGCACGGCGAGGTGCTCCACGAGTGCGTGGAGCGCTTTGCGGCCGCGCAGAGGGTCCAGGCTGCGACGGTGATCGCGGTCGGCGGGGCGGACGGGGCGAGCCGCATCGTCGTCGGGCCCGAGCAGGATCGGGCCCAGCCGGGCGTTCCCGTGGAGCGCGCGATCGGGGAGATGCACGAGCTGGCCGGGGTGGGCACGGTCTTCCCGGACGAGACGGGCCGGCCGGTGCTTCACATGCACGCGGCCCTGGGGCGGGAGGGGAGGGCCGTCGTCGGCTGCGTGCGCGCGGGGGTCCGGACGTGGCACGTGCTGGAGGTCGTGATCACCGAGATCGCCGGGTCCGGCGCCCGGCGCGTGCCGGACCCGGCCACGGGCTTCCGGCTGCTCGTTCCATGAGCCGTGCCGTCGCGGGGCGTGCACGTGGAGCGCGCTCGTGCGTCGTGTCCGTGCGCCGTGCCCGGCCGTGCGGATGTCCCGCCGCTCAGAATCCCTCGAGCCTGAACTCCTTCCGCAGGTCGAGCTTCCGCAGGACAGCGTCGCGGACCGTGTCGTACTCGTTCGGCAGCTCGACGATGTCGTTGGCGTAGCGGCACGCCATCCCCTCGATCTTCCGGCCGTGGTACTGCCGCTTGAAGCCGGTGAACTTGAGGCCGTGGGCGGTGGAGATGACCACCACGCGCTCGCCCGTCTTGATCTCGCCGCGCTTCACGAGCTTCAGGAACGCCGCCAGCGCCACGACCCGCGTCGGTAACTACACGCAGGTGTCGCGCAAGACGCTCATCCTCTCGGGTACGCTCGAGTCGGTGGACAAGGCCGGCCGTCGCTCTGAGTTGGCCTACCAGCTCGCCAAGCGTTCCGCCGAGTTGAAGCGCGACATGGAGTCGATCATGCTCACCAACCAAGCCGCCTCGGGTGGCTCGGCTGGCGTGTCGACTGCGCTG
>CAYUME010000228.1:0-7302 GCA_964445475.1 uncultured Planctomycetia bacterium | reverse complement strand
CCCGGAGGGAGAACCCGTCGCTCTGGAGAAAGGCCTCGAACTCCCGCTGCTCCTCCACGACCCAGCGGAGCCGCTCCGGCGGCGCGACGGAGACGATCTCGCGGAAGCGGGTCCCGGCCAGCTCCGTCCCCACCGGCGTGTTGCGGGTCCCGGCGGCCTCGATGGTGTAGACGTTCTCCGTCTTCCACGTGAAGGGGACGGTCCCGTGCGGGTCGTGCCACTCCTCGGTCCAGCTCGGCTGGTTCGGGTTGTTCGGGTTGGGCTGCTGGACCATCTCCGTGTGGTGGAGCGACAGGTGCGTGGGGGCGCGGGCGTTGAGGGCGACGGCCGCGACCTCCTCGTCGCTGAGGAGCCCCCGCAGCTCGCCGAGGAACCGGACGAAGTCCGTCTCCCCCCGGATGGGCCGGTCGATGAGGAGCTGCGCGATCTGGTAGGCCGCCTCGCGGGAGATCTCCTGCGACCCCCGGCGGATGCGGAGCCCCTCGAAGACGGCGGCCAGCGTCTCGCGCCGCGCGGTGTTGAGGTTGAGCGGGTGGCGCTGCTCCACCTCGATCCACCCGTAGCCCGGGCAGGCGCCGCCCCCGCCCGACACGCCGATGGGGACCCGGCCGCAGACCGAACAGGCGCCCACGTTGTCCCGGTTGCTGGTGACGCGGGCGACAAAGGGCCGCGTCCCGTCGGAGATGCGGACGTTGGACCCTTCCAGGAAATAGGTCCGCTCGTCGATGCAGATCTGGTTCCCGCTCACGTGCCGGATGCTCTGGGGGGCGATCCAGGCGGCGGGCCGGACGGCGTACCGGGTGAAGACGTTCAGGGGGTCGGACCCCGTCTCGCGGACCGCTTCGACGAGGCGCGCGGCGACGTAGTCGGGCACGCTCCGCCAGTCCAGCTTCCCCTGCTCGTCCTGCGTCTCGAGGCCCCAGATCATGCCGCGGGGGTTGACGACCCCTTCGCCGAAGAGGCCGGCCAGGGGCACCTGCACCCGTCCGCCCCGCCGCGACCCCGACCGGCGCCCGTCCAGCGGGACGACGACCTCCTCGTAGGTGTCGTACTCGGGCGTGTCGAACGGCGACTCGCCCCCGCGCTCCTCCCGGTATTCGTGCGACTTGAGCAGCTCCGTGACGGCGTAGTTGCGCGCGCCGACGGCTCCCGCCCGCGCCTGCGCCGCGCCGAGGTAGCCGCGGCTGGCCTTCTCCTGCAGGACCATCGCGACCAGGAACGGCGTCGCCAGGAGCGCCATCGCCGCCAGGATGAAGATCACCATCAGCAGGGCGGCGCCTCGCGGTTTCGTGTTCATGGGCGTTCTCCCGACTGTCCCCGCCGTCCCGGGCGCTCAGGGCTCCGCCGTCCCCATCCATCCGATCTTCACCGCCCGCGAGGTCTTGGGGGTGGAGAGCGTCAACGTCACCGGGCCCCCGTGGTAGCGGACGTCCAGCCGCCCCTCGGACGAGAAGTGGACGCGGTAGAGCTTCTTCTTGAACTTCGGGTCCGGGTCCTCCTCCGCGCCGGCGAAGGCCAGCGTCAGGCCCTGGAGGGTGACGAACTCCTCCGAGACGCGGCCGCGGACGACGACCTCGTCGATCAGGCCCTGGAACCGTTCGCCGATGGTGACCGGCGCGCTGGTGGGGGTGGGCATCCGGTTGAGGGGCCCCGCGGCGACCTCGCGCCCGTTCAGCTCCAGCGAGCAGACCCCGCTCTCCAGCACCACACGGAGGTGGGACCACTGGTCCAGGGCGACCCGGACGTCGGCGGCGCGGAGGCGGGAGGAGCCGAAGCCCCCGGTCAGCTCGCCGTTGTTCTCGAGTCGCAGCGCAAACTCGCCTTTCTTCTCCACGACCGTCTGGCGTCCCGCGCTTTCCGTCGGGAAGACCCACGCCTCGACCGAGAGGGCGTCGGCGGTGGCCGGCATCTGGAGTCCCTCCACGCTGACGCTCCCGCCCCCCTTGAACTGGAAGGCGAAGCCGATCTTGCCGGGCTCGAGGGAGACGCCCGACACCCGGCCGTCGAGGCCGTAGGCCCCCGTCGTCTTCAGGTCCTCCGCATGCCAGAGGCCGAAGGTCCGGTCGACCAGGACGTCGACCCGCGGTTCCTGGGGGTCGCGGAGGTCGGCCAGGAGGGTGGCGGGGACGCGCCGGATGAGGGCCTGGGCGTGGGCGAACCGGGCCAGGGAGAGGAGCCCCTGGAAGCCGGTTCGGAGGGCCGCGTCCTCTCGCGTGGCGAGGAACATCCCCGCCCCGATCCCCAGCACGATGCCGATGATGCCGAGGACGATCATCAGCTCGAGCAGGGTGAAACCCCGCCGAAGCCTGCCCGCGACCTCCCCGGGGCGAAGGCGGGTGAAGCCGTCCGCGGGATTCCAAATCCCGGATCCCGGATTCCGGATGGGGGTAGCCATGGAGACCCCGACGGGATTGCGCATTCCGGATCCTGAGCCCGGAACCGGAATCCGGAATGCGGAATGGCCGTCACCACCCGACAATGTCGTCCTCGCTGCCGTTCTGGTTCTTGCCGTCGGGGCCGGCCGACCAGATCTGGTACTTGTACGGATTGTGGAAGGTGGCCGTGGCGGCGCTCTTCGAGGGGTAGCAGACCTGGGGCTTCCCGGCCCCGATCGTGTACTTGGCGTAGGGCGCCGGCTTCGCGTAGTCGCGGAAATGGTAATAGACGATCGGGTTGCCCCAGTCGTCGACGAGCTCCCGGAGATCGTTGTTGCCGAAGAACCACTTCAGGGGGTTCCCGGAGATGCGGTCCTTGTCCACGTTGCCGAACAGGTCCTCGCGGAACCCCTCGATGAACGGCCGCCCGTCGATCGTGGTCGCCAGGCAGGCGGTGGCGGACTCGATGCCGAGGTTGGTGTCGTTGGGCATGCCGATGCGCAGGGCGGCCAGCGAGCTCGGCGGGTAGTCGCCGAAACGGGACTGGTACTGCTCCAGCGCCCCGCGGAGGGCCTGGAGGGTGGCTTGCGTCGCGCCCATGCGCGCCTGCTGCTTCGCGCCCAGCAGGGACGGCAGCAGCAGGCCGGCCAGGAGGCCGATGATCGCGATGACGATCAGGACCTCGACCAGGGTGAAGCCCCGCCGAAGCCCGGCACGGGAGACTCGGAGGCGAAGGCGGGGGAGGCTCCCGCGGGGGCCTCCGGCGGTCCAGCGGCTCATTCAGTCCCCCTTGCGCTCGGCAATCCGGATATTGTCCACCGTGAACTCGATGGGGGTGTTCTTCATGGCGCGGACGAAGACGGCGGCGGTGTAGCGCACCGCCTGGTCCCGCAGCGCCGTCTGCAGCGTGCCGATCCGCTCGTTGTTGACGTAGCAGTCGAACGACCGGTTGCGGGAGTCGTCGTTCAGCGGCGGGGCGACGATCTTGAGCCGGACGATCGGCTTGCCGGTCGCCCCGACGGGCTCGCCCGGGAGGCCGGGGATCACCAGGGCGGCCGGCGGCAGCTTCCACTGCGGGATGATGGCGGAGTTGGGGACGTCGGCGAAGACGAACCGCCCCCGGTCGTCGCGGGCGAGGACGATCGATTTGGTCGACCCGCCGCCCAGGGCGGCATACGTGACGCGGATCCCCGCGACGGCGCGGTCGAGGTCCCGGTAATCGAAGTCCGCCTCGAGGAGCTTGAAGGCCTCCCCCTCGACCTCGCGCTCGATCGCCGTGTCCGCCCAGTCGTTCAGCCGCTGCGTGCCGCTGAAGCGGCACGCCTGGTCGGCGATCTTGACGTCCACGCCGGTGTTCTCGAGCTCCACCCAGACCTTGCCCACCTCGTCGGCATCGGGCCGGTTGAAGTCGTCCTCCGTGATCCGGGTGGTGGTGTCCTCCACGATCTTGTGCATCGTCACGAGGGCCCACTGGTCGTTGGGATCGCACGCGAGGGCCTGCTTCAGCTTCGCGATCGCGTCCTTCACCTTGCGGTGGTGCATGTAATCGATGTAGGCCAGGATGTTCCAGACGTGAACCATGCGGGGGTACGCGACCTGAAGGCGCTGGAGATCCGCGGACGCCTTCTCGAACTCCCCGCTGGCGGCGCGGGCGGCCGCCAGCGCCATCTGCTCCTCCGGCGTGGCGTCGCCGCGCTCGACGACGTGGGCGAAGCAGACCTCGGCTTCCGGGCCGCGGCCGGACTCGAGATGGACCGAGCCGAGCGCGTACAGGACCGGGACGGAATCGGGGGCGCCCCGCAGGGCGGACTGGAAGCGGCGATCCGCCTCGGCGGGGATCTGCAGCGCGTACGCAGCCATGCCGGCGGCGTACTCGGCGTACGCGTCCAGCGGGTCGACGGCCAGGGCCTTTTCGAGCAGGGCCTTCGCTGCGGCCCCCGGCGCCGGCGGGGCCGCGGGGGCTTCCTCGCCGGGGGCGGGCGCCACGGCGGGGGCGGGCGCCGCCGGGGCGCGCGAGGCCGTCGTCAGCGCCACCAGCGCCTGCCCCACCAGCGGGGTCGAGTCGGCCGGGTCCCGCCCTGCGGCCAGCTGGAAGAGCTGCCGGGCCTCCTCCCCCTTGCCGGCCAGGAGGTAGAGGATTCCCAGATTCGTGATCGCGGGGACCTGCGCGGGGTCCGTCTTCGCCGCCAAGGCGAAGGACTTCACGGCCTCGGCGTAGGCGCCCTGGATGAACTGCACCACGCCCAGGAGATTGGCCGCGGGGGCATAGGGGGGGCCGCTCCCCGCGAGAATCCGATCGAGATCCCCTTTCGCCCGGTCGAGCTCCCCGCGGGCGAAGAGGGCGCTCGCGCGGGCGGTGACGGCCCGCGGCGAGCCCTTGCTCCGGTCGACCGCCTTCGCGGCCGTCTCCGCGGCCTTTTCCGTCTGCCCGAGCGCCAGCTCGAGCTCGGCCTGGAGGACCAGGGCGTCCGGGTCCCCGGGCGCCACCTTCGACGCCATCCGGCTGGCCTCCAGCGCCTCGCCGAGGAGGCCGAAGGCCCGGTGGAAGTCGGCGAGCGCCAGCCAGGCCTTCTCGCGGCTGGACGCCCCCCGCTCTGCGGCGGCGCGGAGCGTCTTCAGCTCGTCCTCGAACCGGCCGGCGCGCCGGTAGAGCAGAGCCAGCTCCAGGGCGAGCGACACGTCGCCCGACTTGGCCTCGAGCGCCTTCGCGTACTCCGCCGTCGCCTCGGGGATCATGCCCTGCTCGAGGCACCACGCCCCCAGCTTCAGCCGCGAGGCGGCGTCGCCCGCCTTGACCGCCTGGCTGTCCGCGGCGTACTGCTCCTCGACCGTGCAGGCCCGCTCGATCTTCTTGACCTCGCTCTTCCGGATGGTGCGCTTGATGCCCCGCTTGTCGATCAGGATGTAATCGCCGCTTCCGATGTCGATCAGCTTGCCCTCGTTGGGCTTGGGCGGGCTCCCTGTGTATACGACGTCGAAATCGCGCACCTTCTCGTCCCGCCGGTCCGGAACCGCGACGTCGGGCGGATCGGGCAGCTTGAGGAATTCCTCGAAATCGGCGGGAGGCAGGAGGTGATCGGAGGCCGGCCGGGTGCGGGAGGGGGGCCCCGCCTCGGTCGGCGCGGGGGCGGCGGGATTCGCCGGAGCGGCCGGCGCAGCCGCGCCGGAGGATGCGTCGGCCAGCGGGAGCGTTCGTGGAGGCTTCGCCACGGGCCAGGGCCGGAGCGGCGGCGCCGCGAGCACGGGGGACGGCGGGGGCGGAACGGGGATGGGATCCAGGTCCCCTCCCTTGCTGTCCTCGTTCTTGCGCTTGCCGGTCACGTCCACGCCCAGCCAGTACGCCTTGAGATCCGCGACGGCGTAGCCCTCGAGGGCGGGGCGCGGCGCATCGTACACGCGCGCCGTGCGCTTGGCGACGGCGGCGGCCTCCTCCTCCGCGTCGCGCCGCAGGAGGGCGAAGGCTCCGCCCGCGGCGACGAGCAGGCCGGCGGCCAGGATTACGACTTCCTTGGAGGGACGGATCATGGTCAATTCACCCGGATTAAGAAAAGCGTTGTTCGTCCGGCGCTTCGCGCCAGGCGATGCGCGTCGCGCACGCGTCCCACGCAACTCCCGGATCCCGCCTCATCCCCGTCCGCGGCGGAACAGCGTGCGGGCGCCGCCCCCGGCGCCTCCTCCCGCGTCGGCGCCCGGCGACGAGCCCTCCAGGGTGCCGTCGAGCTTGAAGCCCAACCCGCTCACCCCGAGTTCCGCCGTGCCGAGAGGCACCAGCTGGTCCTCCTTGACGAACGAGAGGCGCTCCACGGCCAGGAAGTTGCCTTTCTGGCTGAGGCCGTGGAGGAGCGAGAGGAACGCCTGGAAGTCGCACCGGAGCTTCATCTCGACGTTGTGACGCTGGATGAAGGTGTCCGGCGAGGGCCCGACCGGCGCGCCCTGGGCGGCCCCCGGCACCGCCTGCAGCTCCGTGACCTCCGCCACCTTGGCGGCCGCCGCCACGTTGAACGTGTCGCGGACGAGCCGCTGGACGAGGGCCAGGCGGACCAGGAACTCCTGGGCCGTTCCCGGGGCGGGGGCCAGCATGAAGCCGAACTTGCCGTCCGCGGGAAGGCGGACCCCCTCGGGCCCCGCCTTGGGGGCCAGCCGGCGCATGTCCCCCTTGGCCTGGTTGAACTCGGTGTCGAAGTAGAACCCGGGGCTCTTCTCCCCCTTCGGCACCACGAACGATTTGGGCATCGCGAGCGTGATGTCGGTGGAAACGGACCGGACGTTCTTCTCGAGACGTTCGAGGTCCTCCCGGGCGCGCCCGAGCATCTCGTCGGTCGGCTGCCCCCGGGTCTCGAGCAGCTTCGCGAGACGCTCCTGGACGCCGCGCAGCGAGGTCCGGGCGGTCGCGGCGCCCTGCCGCGCGGGGCCGACCAGGATCATGTGGAAGAGGAGGCCGACCAGGAGGGCGGCCCCGACCCCCAGGAGAAACCGCTTGTTCTCGCGCCAGAACAAGTCCATGCCTCGCCTCCCCGTCAAATCCTTCGGTCACGGAATCCGCGACGGCGCACCCGGCTGCCCTACGAGCCGGCGGCCGGCTCGTCCGGCTTGACGTCCGTTTCCTCGCCGGCCCCCTCCCCGTCCGGCGCCTTCGGCGGTGCCGGGACGACCTGGGGAATCGTCAGCGTCAGCTCGAACTCGCCCCACCCCGCGCGCTTGGACGGCTTGTACTGGGAGGCCTCGGCCGTCACGCCGCTGCCGGGGTCGCCCAGGTCGGCGGCGATGCGGCGGAGCTGATCCCCCGGGCTCTTGACGACGCCCTCGTCGGCCTGCCCCCGGATCTTCAGCTCGCAGCCCCGGCCGGCCGCCGCCCCCTCCACGGGCGCCCGCCGGTCCAGGTCGATGCCGGAGATCCAGATCCCTTCGGGGAGCAGGCGCTGGAGCC
>CAYUME010000227.1:4029-7319 GCA_964445475.1 uncultured Planctomycetia bacterium | reverse complement strand
TCCGCCGAGCGAACCGGCCCCGCCCGGGCTCAGCGGGAAGTCCGCCCTCCCGCCTTGCCGCCCCCCGCCCCCTTGAACGCCTCAGGATCCTTCTCGGGCACCCGGTAGAGCGCCCGCAGCCGCGCCAGCTCCGCCTTCAGCGTCTCCACCGTCTTCGCGTACGCGGGATCGCCGTACACGCTTTTCATCTCCAGAGGGTCCTGCTTCAGGTCGTACAGCTCCCACTCCTCCCAGTCCGACGCGGGGTCGTAGAAGCGCGCCAGCTTGTAGTCCTTCGTGACCACGCCGTAGTGGCGCCGGACCGAGTGCACGGCGGGAAACTCGTAATAATGGTAGTAGACGCTCGTCCGCCAGTCCGCGGGCCGCTCCCCCCGCAGGAGCGGCATCAGGCTCGCCCCCTGCATCTCGGCGGGAACCGGGACGCCCGCGACGTCAAGAAAGGTCGGGGCGTAATCGAGGTTCTGCACGAGGTCCTCGTTCTCGCCCCCCGGTTTCGTCACCCCCGGCCAGCGCACCAGCAGCGGGGTCTTGAAGGACTCCCGGTAGATGAACCGCTTGTCGAACCAGCCGTGCTCGCCGAGGTAGAACCCCTGGTCGGAGGAGTAGATGACGACCGTGTTCGCCGCCAGCTTGGCCTCGTCGAGATAGGCCAGGAGCCGCCCGACGTTCTCGTCCACCGCGCGGATGCAGCGAAGATAGTCCTGCAGGTAACGCTGGTACTTCCAGCGGACAAGGTCCTTCCCCTGGGGGTCCGCCTTCCGGAAGGCCTCGTTGACGGGCCCGTAGGCGGCATCCCACGCCTGCGCCTGCTCCGGCGTCATCCGCTTGTTGTTGTACGGCGTCCGCACCTTGAGGTCGGAGGGGAGCGTCATGGTCTTCGCGATGCTCATGTCCTGCGTCTTCGCGGCCGTCCCGCGGCCGGCGTAGTCGTCGAAAAGCGTCTCCGGCTCGGGGAAGACCGTGTCCTTGAAGAGGTCGAGGTGCCGCGGGGCGGGCTCCCAGGAACGGTGGGGCGCCTTGTGGTGGACCATGAGGAAGAAAGGCTTGGCGGGATCGCGCTTCGCCTTCAGCCAGTCGAGCGCCTTGTCCGTGATGACGTCCGTCACGTACCCCTCGGCCCGGACCTTGCCGCCCGGCGTCAGGAAGTCGGGGTTGTAGTAGTCCCCCTGTCCCGGGAGGACCTCCCAGGCGTCGAAGCCGGTGGGATCGGAGGCGAGGTGCCATTTGCCGAAGATGGCGGTGGCGTAGCCGGCCGCCTGGAGGTGCCTGGGGGCGGTGGGCTGGCTTCCGTCGAAGGATCCCCGGTTGTCGATCTTGCCGTTGAGGTGGCTGTGCTTGCCGGTGAGGACGACGGCGCGGGAGGGGGCACAGATGGAGTTGGTGACGCAGGCGCTGCGGAAGAGCATCCCCTCGCGGGCGATCCGGTCGAGGTTCGGCGTCGGGGCGTCTTTCGCCAGGCGGTCCCCGTAGGCGCTGATCGCCTGGTAGGCGTGGTCGTCGGAGAAGAGGAAGAGGATGTTGGGGCGGGCGGCTTCCGCGGCGTCGGCGCCGGGAAACGCGGCCGGCGCGAGGGCGGCCAGGGCGAGCCCGGCCCGGGCGAGGCAGGTCATGCGGGACCTCCGAAGAATGGGGTGCGGGTCGCGGGCGGGCGCCCGGAGGCTCGGCCCCGGCGGTTCGCCCGCGACGGACGGGATTCAGTGCAAATCCGCCTGACACCCATAGCCGTCACCCGACATTTTATATAAACTGGAAGAGCACAACAACCCGGAGGTCCCATGCGACGCAGGAAAGCGGTCGTCGCCCTCGCCTTCCTGGCCCTGCTGCCGGCGGCCCGCTGGTGCGCGGCGGCCCCCGCCGGCCCCGCCCCCCTCGCCACGCTCCGCAAGGAGCACCCGCGCCTGATCCTCACCGACGAGCGCCTCCGCGAGCTGAAGGCCCTCCACGCCTCCGACAAGCTCCTGCAACGCTATGTCCGGGACGCCCTCGACGGGGCCGACCGCCTCCTCGGGGCCAAGGCCCTCCAGTACGAGATCCCCGACGGCCTGCGGCTCCTCGCCGTCAGCCGCGCCTGCGTCGACCGCGTCAGCGCCCTCGCCTTCGCCCACCGCTGGACCGGCGAGCGCAAGTACGTCGACGCCGCCCTCCGCGACCTCCGCGCCGTCTGCGCCTTCAAGGACTGGAACCCCCGCCACTTCCTCGACACCGCCGAGATGGCCAACGGCGTCGGGATCGGCTATGACTGGCTCCACAAGGCCCTCGACGACGGGGAGAAGAAGACGCTGCGCGAGGCGCTCGTCCGCCTCGGCCTCCAGCCGGGGCGCGAGGCGTACGAGAAGGGCAAATACTGGTTCCCGAAGGCCGAGCACAACTGGAACCAGGTCTGCAACATGGGGCTGATCGTCGGGGCGCTCGCGATCGCGGACGAGGAGCCCGACCTCGCCGCCGCCGTCGTCTCCGGCGCCCTCGAGTCCCTCCCCCGCGCCATGGCCAACTACGCCCCCGACGGAGCCTGGATGGAGGGGCCCGGCTACTGGAACTACGCGACCTCCTACACCTGCTTCGGCCTGGCCGCCCTCGACACGGCCCTCGGGAAGGACTTCGGGATCGGAGCCTCCCCCGGCTTCTCCGAGTCGGGCACCTTCCCCGTCTACGGCGCCGGCCCCACCGGACTCTACCTCTGCTTCGCCGACGCCGGCATGATGTCCCGCCGACGCCCCCAGGCCTGCCTGATGCACCTCGCGTACAAGTACAAGCGGCCGGACTTCGCCGACGCCGAGCACGAGGTCCTCGAGAACGGCCGGGCCTCCGCCTTCGAGGTGATCTGGTACGTCCCCCCCTCCGGCCGCGCCGCCGCCCGGGACCTCGACCGCTACTTCCGCGGCCCGGTGGAGGTCGTCACGATGCGGACCGCCTGGGGCGACCCCGACGCCCTCTGGGTCGGCGCCAAGGCCGGCTTCAACACCGTCAACCACGGCCACCTCGACCTCGGCAACTTCGAGCTCGACGCCCTCGGCGTCCGCTGGGCCGTCGATCTCGGCAGCGACAACTACAACATGCCCGGCTACTGGGACGGCAAGGAGGGCGGCAAGCGCTGGTCCTACTACCGCCTCGGCTCCCACAGCCACAACGTCCCCACGATCGGCGGGAAGCACCAGCTCGTGGCGGGGACGGCGCGCGTCGTCAAGTTCGCCGCCGCCCCCGACGCCGGGGCGGCGGTGATCGAGCTCGACAAGGCCTACGCCGACGCCCTGACGCAGATCGAAGCAGCCAGCTTCGGGCAGACCCCATCC
>CAYUME010000227.1:0-4019 GCA_964445475.1 uncultured Planctomycetia bacterium | reverse complement strand
CGCCGACGCCTCCCGCGCCCTCCGCGGCGTCCAGCTCCTGCGCCGCGAGCAGGTCGTCCTCGTCCAGGACGAGATCGCGCTCGCCGGGACGCAGGACCTGACGTGGGGCATGACGACGGGGGCGGAGATCCAGCTGGAGAACGGCTCCGCGATCCTGACGCAGGAGAAGAAGCGTCTGCGCGTGAAGGTCCTCGCGCCGGAGGGGGCGAAGCTCGAGACCGGCTCCGCGGAGCGCGCGAAGCCGGAGAAGGACAACAAGGGATTCAAGCGGCTGACGCTGACGCTCAAGGGCGTCGGCGGCGAGCAGCGGATCGCCGTCCTCTTCCAGCCGCTCCCCCAGGACCGCCCGGCGCCGTCGATCGCCGTGCGGCCCCTGGCGTCGTGGTCGGCGGCCGGCGCGGCCGCGACGCCGAAGCCCGGCACGGCGGCGGCCGCCGCGTCGCCCGTCCCGAAGCCCGAGCCGCCCCCCGCGCGTACGCCCCGCCCCGGCGCCGTCGAGGCGTGGAAGGGGAAGCTCAAGGCGCGCCTGGCCGGGCAGATGGCCTCCGGGAAGGGCCCGGCCTTCGCGGCCTTCGGGGGCCGGGTGACGGTGACCGCCATGACGTCGGGCGGCGACCTGATGGTGCGGATGGCCGGGGGCGGGGAGGCGCAGGTGGCCTGGGGGCAGATCGGGCCTGCAGAAGGACTCGCCCTGGCACAGGGGCTGCTCCGAGAGGGGATGTCCGCCGACCACGCGCTGGTGGCGTTCTACCTGGTGCTGAACCAGCGCCCGGCTGCAGAACACCTCGAGCGGGCGGGGGATCTGGCGAAGGAGGTGGAGGGGGCGTTCGCCGACTGAGCGGACAGCGGATATTATAAGCCCTTATTGAAGCACCGGCATGTGGAGACGACGCGGGCCTACACGCGAACCGGCGAAGGGTGAGAAGCCCGCTGGACGCGATGGAGCCGGCGGAGTCCCGGGGCGGTGGGGAGACTCCGCGAGAAGCCGCATCCGGACGGTCGCGGCGTCCCCGGCGGTCCTTGACGGCGCTACGGCGCACGGGGAGGCGACCAGCGCCAGGCGGAGAGCGCCCCGAGCTCGCGGACGAAGAGCTCGTCGCCGCTGACGGCCAGGTGGGCCCAGGTCTCCTGCTCGCCGACCTTCTGCCGGCCGATCAGGTCGAAGGCCTTCGGGCTCGCCCGGAGGCCGAACAGGGTGCCGTCCGCGTCGAGCGCGAGGATCCGGTCGCCGTGGGCCACGAGGCTCCAGTACTTGCCGAACGGCGCCGACGTCCAGGTCTTCGCCCCGGTCCGGAGGTCGATGCAGGCGACGCGCTGGCTCTGGAGGTGCAGGTAGGCGTGGCCGTCGATCACGACGGGCGTCGACATGTAGCCCGGCCCGTCGGCGCTCCACGCCTCGGCGACGCGGAAGCGGCCGCCCTCGCGGGAGACCCGGAAGAGCCAGGACTTGTTCCGGTAGCTGCTCGTGAAGACGGCATCCCCCTCGACGACCGGGGTCAGGATGTTCATGCCATTGTAGGACGGCACCGGCTGCGACCAGAGCACGGCGCCCGTCCCGACGTCCACGCCTGCCAGCGTCGTGCGGGTCTGGACCACCAGCTGGCGCACCCCGCAGAGGTCCGCCAGGATCGGCGACGAGAAGGCCGATCCGTACATGCCCCCGCCGTCCTGCAGCGTGCGCCACCGCACCTCGCCCGTCTGGCTGTCGAGGCGGGCGACGGACGCGCCGGCCTGGACGAAGACGGCGTCGCCGTCCACCAGGGGCGACGAGACGAAGCCGAAGGCGGGGAGGGGGGTCTTGAACCGGTCGACGATGTCGACGCGCCAGCGCTCCCGCCCCGTTGCGGCCTCGAGGCAGACGAGCACGTCGCGCATGCCGGCCACGTAGAGGCATTCGCCGTCGAAGGCCGGGGTGGCGCGGATCCAGCTGCCGTGCGACGCCGCGAAGAAGGGGACGGAGAGGGCTCCCTTCCACTCCGCCCGCCAGCGCTCCGCGCCGGTCTTCCGGTCGAGGGCCCGGACGACCTCCGATTCCTTGTCGACAGTCTCCGCCGTGAAGACGAGGCGATCCGAGACGACGGGGCCGGAGTAACCGGGCCCAAGCGGGACACGCCAAAGCCGCCGGAGGGTGTCCGCGTCGAGCCGGTCGGGCCAGGCCGGGCCCAGGACGCGACCGTCCCGCGTCGGGCCGCGCCACTGGGGCCAAGGCGGCCGGGGGACGGGCGCGCCATCCGGGACCTCCGCCGGGAGGCCTGCGGAGAAGCAGGACGCCAGGACCAGCAGCAGTGGAAGGAAGTGGTGTCTCGGCATGCGGGGGGCTTCCCGGACAGGCATAGCATAGTCCCAGGAGAGGGGGATTGAAAGCGGGTTCGAGGGGATGGAGGCCGGAGGGGTCTCGGACCCGGTCCTGGGCGGCGGCCACGGAGCAGCCGGGGCTCTCTCGCCAAAGCGCAGAGGCCGCCAAGGGCATCCGGCTTCGGGCTGCTTCGTTGACGCCCGGACTCCCGGCCGAGATCGCGGCTGGCCTTGGCGGGCTTGGCGCCTTGGCGAGAGATCACCGGGGGGGATGGATTGCTCCGAGGCCGCGGTCCACCTCGGCCGTCTCCCCTTGGCTGTTCACGGACGTGATCGAATAAGAGAACGCACCGCCCGGCTTAAGGGTAAAGAAGCCAACATGCTGGGTCCCGCCATGAAACATCACCGCGGCGGGGCCGGTGGCCTTGGGGCTCTCCTCCTGGATGGGGGATGCCCCGCCAGGGCTGATGACAAACTGCTGTATGCCTTTGGCCTCGGGCACCTTCTCCCCATTGGCATTGAGCGGCGGGAAACGCTCATACGCGTGATTATGTCCACAGAAGAGCAGCGCAGGGCCGTGCTCCTCGAGGGCCTGCCACAACGGCTTCATCTTGGGCTCACCCAGATGATTGGCGCGGGAATAATAGGGATAGTGCCAATAGGCTACGATCGGCTTCCTCGGGTTTTCGGCCAGGTCCTTTTTTAACCACGAAAGCTGCATGTCCGGCGTCTCCTTTGAGTCACGAAACGAGACACTGTCAAGGCTGACAATGTGCCAGTCCCCCAGATTGAAGCTGTAGTACCGTTTGGGAGCATGCGCGACAGCGCCCCAAAATGCGTCGTAGCCAGCAAACCGCGGCGTACAATAGCGGTCATGATTGCCTGGAGAGGGATAGATCATGGGAAGAAACCGATCGTAGGTGTTCCGATATAATTTTCCGTATTCCTCAATCGGTGAACGCGAGCTATTGCAGGTGTCGCCCACGAGCAGCACGGCATCCAGCGGTTTCCGGCCCATGATCGCATCGGAAACGACCTTGGCATCCGGGGTGTAAATATCGCCGGTTACGGCGACGGTTACGCTCTCGGCGGCCGTCAGGAGCCTCGTCGACAGTATCGCCAGCAAGAGGAGTGCATGTAGCATCAAGCAAGAAGACCGCCCCCAATGACGGCTTGATTTCACGGCTCTCTGATCACGTGTATTATTTTCCACCACCGCGTGAAACCCCGTCCCATTCGACGTGGTCGGCGGTCTCTCCCGTGGCGCGTTGAATGCGGAAGGCGTCTGTCTCATCGGGTCTCCAGTCAGTGGGGGTTCATCTTCCGCCGATTCGTGTCCACGCTCAATCCGGCAGACGTCTGCCGAACCGGTCGCGCCGGGAACAAAGAGCGCTAAGCCGTTTCATGCGCACGGTACCCGCCGCCGAAGCGCGCGCCACTCTTGTTCAAGACGCGGGCTGAAGGCCTTCGCGCCCAGTTTTTCGCGTCGACGGGTCGAGAGGGCTCTCCCGGCTTCCGCGGTGGCGGTCTCCGGACGCCCGGGGACCGGAGCCGTGACCGCCCGGCCCCGGGGCGGGCGCGTCGGGTGCTTCACGGCCGGGCTTCTTATCTGGTGTCCGTTCATCGCCGGTCCTTAGCGGGAATGCCCGGAATTCGGGAAAGTCCCTCGAAATAATCCCACGCCCCGCTTGGCGAGCCATCCGGACGGGTCATCCAGAAGCCCC
>CAYUME010000226.1:2136-7329 GCA_964445475.1 uncultured Planctomycetia bacterium | reverse complement strand
CGCCCGCTCCTCCTGGCTGACCCTGGCGCTGCAGGTCGGCGACGGGGAGGTGACCCTCGAGGCCACCTCCGACGGGACGATCGTCCCGGACGGCGCGTCCCGGTTCGCGCGGCCCGCGGACGGCGGCGCGGGCGCCCGGCCCAACCTGGCCGTGCCGCGCCGGATCGCGGCGATGACCCACTATCGCGACCTGCACGGCTTCTAATCCGCCAAGGACGACCTCTTCCCCGACCGGAGCTCGGGCCTCATCTTCTTCGAGAACATGATGGGGATCTTCTTCACCGGGCGGAACCTGACGGAGGAGGTCTTTGCCGAGATAGGGCCGCAGGTCCGCCTGGTCGTGGCGGAGCAGGCGTATGACCCGGCCGTCGGCACACCGGCCGTCCGCTATCCCGCCTTCGCCCTCGTCGCCCCCCTCAAGCACCCCGCGACCTACAAGCGCGTGCTCGAGGAGGCCTGGCAGAAGGCGATCGGCCTCGTCAACTTCACCCGCGGCCAGCAGGCCGAGCCGGGGTTGGTCATCGACCGGCCGGTGCACGCGGGAACGAAGTTCACCGTCGCCGGCTTCAATCCCGTCGAGGCGGAGGACAAGTCGGCCGTCGACGCGCGCTTCAACTTCGAGCCCGCCCTGGCCATGCCGGGCGGCTGGCTGATCCTCAGCTCCACGGGGGCCCTGGCCCGCGACCTGATCGACGCCCTCGGGCGGGAGGCCGACACGTCCTCGGGCGCGCCGCCCGCCGGGACGCACACCCTGCTCGAGCTCGACGGCCCGCAGCTGGCCTCGATCCTGGAGTCCAACCGCGAGAGCCTGGTCCGCAACAACATGGTCGAGGAGGGAAAGACCCGGGAGGAGGCCTCGTCCGGGATCTACCTGATGCTGGCCGTGGCGCGGTACGTCCGGGGCGCGTCCCTGGTCCTCGGCGCCGACGCCGGCCGCTCGAAGGCCTCCTTCCGGGTCCGGTTCGGCCGCCCGGCCGTCGAAAGCGGAGACCGATGATGCCCGAGGAATCCCGCCATCCCGCCGTCGCCCCCGACCGCGCGTGGGCGCCATACGCGCCGTCGCCGCAGCGCCCCTGGACGCCGTCGCGCGCGGCGCACCTCCTCCGCCGTGCCGGGTTCGGCGCGACGTGGGACGAGCTGCAGCAGGCCCTGAAGGACGGCCCGCAGCGGACGGTGGACCGGCTGCTGCGCCCCGAGGCCGACGTCGCCGCCTTCGACCGGGCCTTCGACGGCCACGAGCAGGCGGTGACAGCCTCCGGGCCGGCGGGGCCGCTGCGGGCGTGGTGGCTGCGGCGCCTGACCGAGACGCCACACCCCCTGCAGGAGAAGATGACGCTCTTCTGGCACGACGTCGTGTCGGTCGGCGCCGACCGCGTCCCCCACGGGTCGCTCGTGCGGCAGCACCTGAGCCTGCTGCGGGAGCACGCCCTGGGGCGCTTCCCCGCGCTGCTGGCCGGGCTCGTCCGCGACCCCGCGACCCTCCTGGCGCTGGGGGCCGGTTCGAGCCGCAAGTCCCGCCCCGAGGAGGGCGTCGCCCGGCAGCTCCTCCACCGGATCACCGTCGGCCCCTCGGCCTGCACCGATCGCGACGTCCGCGAGGCGGCCCGGGCCCTGACCGGCTGGTTCGTCCTGCGGGGGGAACTGCGCTACTTCGAGGGCGAGCACGACGACGGCGCGAAGACGCTCCTCGGCCAATCGGGCCCGCTGGCTGACGCGGACGTCGCGCGGATCGCCGCCGCGCATCCCGCCTCCGCCCGCAATGTGGCGCGCCGGCTTTACCGGTGGTTCGTCAGCGAGACCGACGCGCCGGACGATGCCCTGCTCGAGCCGGTGGCGCGGGCCTTTGGCGCGGACGGCGACGTCGCCCGCGCCGTCGGGACGATCCTGCGGAGCGACCGGTTCCACTCCGACGCGGCCCTCCGCCAGCGGGTCAAGCGCCCGGTCGAGTTCGCCGTCGGCCTCGTCCGCGGCCTCGAGGGGACGGTGCCCACCGTCCGGCTGGCCGACGACCTCGCCGCGCTGGGGGAAGACCTCTGCCACCCGCCGACGCCGGATGGCTGGGCGGGCGGGATCCACTGGATCAATCCCGCCTCGCTCGTCGGCCGGGGCAACCTGGTGACGGCCCTGCTCGACCCGAAGGGGCCCTACGGCGACAAGCTGGACCCGGCCGCCGTGGCTGCGCGGCACGGCCACGCGACGCCCGAGGCGGCCGCCCGATTCCTGGCCGACCTCTGGCTTCAGCCGGACCCCAGGGACGGCACGTTCGAGCCGCTCTGGAAGGCGACGGCCGACGGCGGCCCGAACCGCCTGTGGGGCTTTGCCCGCCGGGTCGCGTCGTCGACGGCTTTCCAGCTGGCGTGAGGCGCCCAGCCCGAAACGGACGAGGACAAGCCACGGAAGCACGGAGACGGATTGCAGGACCGCGCGTTGAAAGCGCATCCGCGGCTCGGTCTCCTCCGGGGACTCCGTGGTTTGGAACGGACGTGCCGCATGGGTGGAGGATCGACATGAACGCATCCCGCCGCCGGTTCCTGCAGACCGCCCTCGGCGCGCCGGCACTCCTGTCGCTGGCACCGGTCGTCCCGCCCTTTCTCGTCCGCGCGGCCCGTGCCGCAGTGGCCGACGACCGGAGCAACACCGCCCTGGTCCTCCTGCAGCTCACCGGCGGGAACGACGGCCTGAACACCGTCGTGCCCTACGCAGACGACGCCTACGGCCGCGCGCGCAAGACGCTGCGGCTGACGGCGAAGGACGTGCTCCCGATCGGCGACGACCTGGGGTTCCACCCCGCGACGAAGGGATTCGAGCGCCTCCTGAAGGACGGGCGCCTCGGCGTCGTCCAGGGCGTCGGCTACCCGAAATCGGACCGCGACCATAACGGCGCGATGCGGGACTGGCAGACGGCCCGACCCGACGACCCCCGCTGCCCGACCGGCTGGGTCGGCCGCGCCGTCGACGCGGCCGGCGGGGAGGCACCCGGCGTGCCGGCGGTCTTCGTCGGCTCCATCGGCGCCCCCTTCACGCTCCACGCGCGGCAGGACGTGGTCCCGTCGATCCGCTCGGCCCGCGACTTGACGCTTCGGGCGGTCCCGGGCTCAGTCGATGCCTCCCCGGATGCCGGAAGCGAGGCCGGCGACGGGAACCCCCTGGCGGACCGCGTGCGCCGGGCCCGACGCGACGCCCTGGCGATGAGCCGCCGGGTCGAGGACGCCCTGACCGGGCGGAACGGGACGCGCGGGTACCCGGACACGGAGCTGGCGGCGGACCTGAAGACGGTCGCGGACCTCGTCCGGGCCGACGTGGGGATCCGGATCTTCTGCGTCGAGCTCGGGGGCGGGGGGATCGGCGGGTTCGACAACCACGCCGGACAGAAGGACAACCACGCCGCGCTGCTCGGACAGCTCGCCGACGCCGTGGCGGCCTTCGCCGACGACCTGGCCCGCGAGAAGTGCCTCGACCGCGTGGCCCTCGTCACCTTCTCCGAGTTCGGACGGACGCTGACGGAGAACGGGCGCCGGGGGACGGGACACGGCGCCGCCGCCCCGATGTTCCTCGTCGGCGGGAAGGTCCGCCCCGGACTGATCGGGAAGCACCCCGGCCTGGCCGACCTGGACCAGGACGCCCAGAAGCCCCACACCGACTTCCGGCAGGTCTACGCGACACTCCTGGGCCGCTGGCTCGGCCTCCCCGCCGGGCCCGTGCTGGAAAAAGAGTACGAGCCACTGGATCTGTTCGTCTGAGATCGCCGGATACCGGCCCGGCGGATTTCGCCTGTCCTGTCGGGAAGCCCTGTCCCCCCGGGAAAAGGACGTCACCGCGCGCAGGCGAAGGTGGGCTTCCCCATCGACGAGGCGTAGAAGATGTCCCCCTTCGGGTCCCAGGCGTAGTTGGGGCCCGTGAATCCGACCCCCATCCCGTCCGGGAGGGGGGCGGCCGGCGTCCAGGTCGCCCCGCCGTCCTTCGTCTCGTGGAAGCCCTGCTTCCCGACCACGACAAGGTGTCGTTCGTCCCCGCCGAAGAAGGGGCCGTAGAAGGCGTCGATCGGCGCGCCCTGGCGGGCCCACGTGGCGCCCCGGTCCTTGCTCGCAAGCAGGCCCTTCTCCGTCGCCCAGTAGCCCGTTCCCCGGAAGACGGTCATGACGAAGCCCTGGGGGGTGACGTCGGAAACGGGCGACCAGGTCGCCCCGCCGTCCGTGCTGCGGACGAGCCCCTTGCCCCGGCAGGCCACGAGCGTCGTCGCGTCGAAGAGCCCGACCCGCGTGAAGCCCTTCCCGAGGTCCTTCCAACTCGCCCCCGCGTCGGTGCTCAGGCAGAGCGTCCCGCCGCTCTCGTGCCGCACGGACAGGAGGCTCCGGCCGGTCGCCTCCCAGTCCACCGCGCCGACGTCGAGGTGGCTGGTCTGGGATTTCGTCCAGGTCGCCCCGCCGTCGGCGGTGTAGGCCGAGCTGCCGTAGATCATGAAGCACATCAACCGCTTGCCGGCGGGATCGGCGTTGAGGGCGAAGCCGGTCTCGCAGCGGCCGCCGATCGCGCCGCCGTCCACGCGTTCGAACGTCTTCCCCCGATCCGCGCTCCGCCAGATCCCCTGGTCGCAGACGACCATGAAGACGGCGCCGGAGGCGCGGTCGACGGCCACCCCCGCGGTGAGCCCCGGCCAGCCGCACTGGACCTTCGAGGTGACGCCCTCGGAGATCGGGACCCACTGCGGCGTCCCGGGACTTTCCGGAGACGCCGTCCCGCCGGAAAGCACCAGGAGTGCAGCGGCGGCAACGCGACCCCACGGCGGGCAGGCGGCTCGCATGGGCAACCTCCAGATGATATGGCAGCGGATGGAGCCGATAGGACAGGCGAATTAGCCCGAGCCGACGAAGACGACTATTTCGCGGGCGCCGCCGCGTCCCGCGGCACGATCCGCCACGACGGGTCCGCCAGCATCCCCCGGAACCCTCCGGTCCGGCCCAGCAGGACCCGGATCGCCTCGACCGCACCGGGGAATCCGGCGTCCACGCCGCAGACCAGCGCCAGGTAGGCGGAGTAATCATAGGCGAGCCCGGGCTTCCGGGGATCCGCGTACGGCGTCAACCGGGCATTCTCCTCCCCGAGCGTCTTCCAGTCCTCGTAGAAGCGGATCGTCCCGTCCGGCTTCGCCTCGCCGACGACCATCCGGTAAGGCGCCCCCTGCCGCGGTTCGAT
>CAYUME010000226.1:1762-2126 GCA_964445475.1 uncultured Planctomycetia bacterium | reverse complement strand
ATCCTCGCGTCATTAATATTGCGGACAATGCAGCCCCTGCCGCGGATCGATCGCGTCGGGGTGGGTGAAGACGCCGACCCGCCAACGGAGCTCGAAGTCCCGCGGCCGGGCCGCCTCGCGATAGCCCAGCTCGACCAGGTGGTGCAGGCTCCAGATCAGGTAGTCGTGCTCCCACGGGGCCGTGACCATCCAGCTCGGGTTGGCGGCGTTCCCGATCCGCGCGTCGGAGACCGTGCGAAGGCCCCAGAAGCCCATCGCGTTGTATTCCGGCGGGCCAATCATCCGGGCGATCATCTCGGCGAGGTTGTTGCGGACCTTCTCCTCGAAGTACCGGGCTTCCGGGCTCGCGTCGGGCGCGATGAAG
>CAYUME010000226.1:0-1752 GCA_964445475.1 uncultured Planctomycetia bacterium | reverse complement strand
AGCGTCAGCCGCAGCTCCTCCAGACACCCCCGCGCGTCGGCGATGTTCCGCAGGCCCCACGCGTTGCCGCGGATCTGGTCGGCCATCAGGCCCCGGGCGCCCTGGCGCGGGACCGGCCACTGGGCCAGCAAGGCGTGATTGGCCCAGAACCAGGCCTCCTCCAGGTAGTAGAAATCGCCGGTGAGGAGGTACGGCACGTAGGCGTACGACCCCGCGTGGGCCACGTCGGGGCTGAGGTGGTAGGGGTCCTCTTTGCCGTCGGGCGTCTTGCGCGGCGGCGGGGCCGTGCGGTCCGGCTTCCACGTCGGATGGTCCTCGCCGCGGGAGTCGAGCCAGAATTTCGGCCGCTCGTCGAGGGTCATCAGCCGCCGCGTCTTCGCGTTCCGCACGTGGATCGGCCAGGAGCCGGCCAGGTCGCCGTTGCCCAGCACGACCGCCCGGGCCCGCGGGTCCCGGCTCAGGAGGTACTGGACCGTCCAGGCGGGGTACGGACCGATCTCCGGCCGTCCGCCGGTCGTCGGCATGTACCGGGTCAGCGAGCCGGAGCCCAGGATGTCGGTCTCGGCGCTTCCGTCCCACCGCGCGGCCAGATCGGCCAGGGCCTTTTCCGGGACGACGAGGGACCGGTCGTAGCAGGGGAGGGCGCCGCTGTCGCTGAGGCCGACCAGGCTGTGCGCGACGTCGGCCAGCGGCGGGGGGGCCGGCCACCAGAAGACCTTCCGCCAGCGGCTCAGCGGCCGGTGGTGGACATCTTTTTTCGAGAAGGCCCGCACCCCATCCCGGCCGAGCCGCACCTCCACGTCGTAGCCGATGTTGCCCGCCCACGTGTCCCAGCAGTTCTCGACCACCGCGGAGACCCGCACGGTGTCGCAGCCGGCGTAGGCCCGCACCTGGAACTGCACGTGAAGGTCCGGGTCGGCCTTGCCGCCGGCATCGACCGGGGCCCCCTCCAGCAGCCACTCCGTCGCCACGGGGCCGGCAAGCCACCGCGCGGCCTTGCCGCCGGCGGCCTCGAGCATCGCCCGCGCGCTGGCGCCGGCGCTCGTCCCGTCGGGGAACGCAAACGCGACCGCGGCATCGAAGCCGGAGGCCAGGAGCCGTTTCGCGGCCTCGTCGGGACCGGCCGGCGCAGCCGCCTCGTCGACCGCCGCGAAGTCCAGCGTCAGCCCCTCGCGGCCGATCGGCCCGGGGACCATCGAGACGACCGCGAACCGCACCGATCCGTCGTCGTGGCGGCGCTTCACATCGATCTGGGCCGGAACGGGCTTGCCGCCGGCGCGCGCCTCGATCGTCTTGCCCCGGGGAATCCGGCCCGACCCGAAGACCAGGCCGAAGGTGACCGGCGCGGGCCCTGCCGCGGCCGGATCCTCCGCCGGACGGATCGTGACCGCGCCCGCGGCCGCCGGCTGGTCCGCTTCGCCTGCGGCGGCCCGGCGCCCGGCGACCATCCCGCCTGCGGCCGCCGCGGCAAGGACACCGACAACCAGGGCCCCGGCCTTCGCCCGGGGGGGCAGACCCAGGATCCCTGTCATGTCGGGTTGCCTCCGAACAGGACATCCATCCGCGTCGTCCCTCCGCCGATCGCGGATGCCCGGAGGCCGTCGAGACTGCGTCGAACTGGATCATACCCGAATGCCGACTATAATAAAGGAAGTTCCGCAGCGCTTCGGTGGCAGCGTGTCCGGAAGGCCGGGAAGCGAGTGACGCTCGCCATGCAGGGATTCGCTTCGCTCATCCCTGCATGGCTCGCTT
>CAYUME010000225.1:0-7342 GCA_964445475.1 uncultured Planctomycetia bacterium | reverse complement strand
CAGCACGGCTTCGCGGTGCGCGTCGACGCGCCGGATCACCCCGCGGTGCGGGGCGTCGAGCCGTTCGAGACGCGCGACGAGCTCTGGAACCGGCCGGGTGTCGCGGAGGGGGCGACGGTCCTGGCTTCCGCGTTCTCGGACGCGAAGACCGCCGGGGGCACCGGCGGGTGGGAGCCCGTCGTCGTCGCCGCCCCCTATGGCCAGGGCCGCTGCCTGGCGATCGTGCTCGGCCACGACGCCGCGACGATGGACACCCCAGGGTTCCAGGCCCTCCTCGTCCGCGGCATCGCGTGGGCGGCGGAAGGGATGGGGGCGGCCCGGTGACGCCGCTCCGCTTCGTCGCGCATCACCAGCTCTGCCCCGTGCCCAGTCGCTGCCGGGGTCAGCTGCCGTGACATGCACCCCCCGGCCCCGCGCTAGACTACGCTTGGCAGGATGCCGGTGCGCGGGTATGATGCCCCCCTTCGTTCCCGGATCGTCCGTTTCCGGGGCGGCCTGTCGGTCGCGATCCCCGGTCCTTGGCGGATGCAGATCTACGTCCGTATGGAGGTCGAGCGCCATGCGAGCCATGATCGGTGGAGTCGTGCTGGTGCTGTCGGCGGCCGCGGTGGGGGAGGAGACGGCGCCCCCGCCGGCCGCGCCGCCGCCCGGCGACGCGGCCCCGGAGTCCACGCCCTGCCCCCCCCGAAGGCCGGCGATCTCGTGTTCAAGGCCTCATGGAAGGACGGCCTCTGCCTGGAGACGGTCGACGGGGCGTTCCGGATGAACGTCGGCGGGCGCTTCTTCATCGACGCGGCCTGGATCTCCGAGGACCGCGACGTCAAGGCCGTGGTCGGCGACCAGGAGGACGGCGTCGAGTTCCGGACCGCCCGCATCCACGTCCAGGGCGAGCTGTAACGGCGGTTCTTCTACCGGGCCGAGTACGACTTCGCCGGCGGCGACGCCTCGATCAAGGATGTCTACCTCGGGGTCAAGAGCCTCCCGGTCGTCGGCACCCTCCGCGTCGGGCACATGAAGGAGCCGTACGGCCTGGAGGAGCTGACCAGCAACCGCTACATCACGTTCCTGGAGCGCTCCCTGCCCTGCGCTCTGACCCCCAACGGCGAGAACATGGGGATCTCCGTCAACAACACGCTCTTCGAGGATAATGTCTTCTGGTCCGTCGGCGTCTTCAAGGAGACGGACAAGAAGGGCTACGCGCAGTCCGAGGGGGAGTGGGCCCTGACCGGCCGGGTCTCCGGCCTGCCCTGGCGCGAGGACGACGGCGCCCACTATCTCCATCTCGGCGCGGCCGCCAGCCTGCGGTCCCCCGTCGACGACACGGTCCAGATCCGGCAGCGGCCCGAGATGCACCTGGCTTCCTACTACGTCGACACGGGCCTCCTCGACGCCGAGCGGCAGGTCTGGGCGGCCGGCGAGGCGGCCCTGGTCTGCGGGCCGGTCTCCCTGCAGGCGGAGTGCATGCTGGCCCGGGTGGTCTCGGCGTCGGCGGACGATCCGACCTTCAAGGGGTTCTTCGCGACCGCCAGCTGGTTCCCGACCGGAGAGCACCGGCCCTACAAGAAGGCCTACGGGGTCTTCGACCGCGTCCGGCCCCTGGAGAGCGCCTTCGGGCCCGAGGCGGGATGGGGCGCGGTCGAGCTGGCCGCGCGGTACTCCCGGATCGACCTCGACAGCCGCGGCGCCTCGGGCGGGGACCTGGCGGACGTGACGGCCGGCGTCAACTGGCACCTGAACCCGCACCTCCGGATCATGCTGAACTACGTCTTCGCCGATCTCCGGGACGTCGGCGACACCCACGGCTTCATGACGCGCTTCCAGGTCGACTTCTAGCGGTCGGCGGCAGGCGCGGTCACGGCAGCGGCAGGACCCAGATGTTCCGGTACTGGACCGGGTTGTTGTGGTCCTGGAAGCTGAAGACCCCCTTCTTCGGCGGCCGCGTCATCGCGTGCCCGTCGTGGATCCGGACGCCGTTGTGGACGGCCGTCAGGATCGCCTTCCCGTCCTTCTCCATCACCTCGATGTCGTACGTCTGCCACTGCCCCGGCGGGAGCGACGACAGATTGAAGACGTCGAACGTGTCGGGGTCCTTGTACTTGTAGAGCCCGCCGCATCCCCCGCCGGTATAGGTCTCCATCCCGAACGAGTCGAGCACCTGGATCTCCTGCCCGTTGGGGAAGAAGACCCCGCTGTTGCCCCGCCCCTGGCTGCGCGCCTCCGGCATGAGGGGGTTCTTGAACTCGACGTGGAGCTTGAAGTGGCAGTCGAATTGGCGCTTCGACGTGAAGCCGCCCTTGGGCACCTGCACGCCGCCGTCCGCGAAGACCATCCATTGCTGTTCCGCGCCGTCCTTCCCGGGCTTCTTGACGACCTCGTCGCCGGGGCCGCCCGTCAGGGGGACGAGCACGACGGCCCCCGCCGGCGGCTTGGCGCCGAGCGTAGGGGACTCCCGGACGATGCGCTTCAGCGCCAGTTTCCCCGCCCCGCACGTCCCGGTGATCGCCCCGTCCGCCCAGGCTCCCTTCCAGTCGTTCCCTTTCCCGGCGAAGGCGACGGCGTCTCCCTCGCTGCCCCCTTCCAGCTCGGACTTCTCGACGGTCCCTCCGTCACCCGGCATCCGGACGAGGATCTTGTAGGCCCCCTTGCCGAGCGCGACGACGCGCGCCTCGGCCTTGCGGGTGCCCGCGGTGCCCTCGTAGAGGCCCTGGACCTGCTCGACGGCGGGGGGGGCGGCCTGGGCGGCGCCGGCGAGAGCGAAGACCGTCGCGACGGCGATCCGGGCTCTGGATGAAGTCGTCATGTCCGTTCTCCCTGGCTAGGGTGGTGTTATCGTATCGCTTCGTCTTTCACGGCGCGCACGAATAGGTTGGCGAACTCGACCGGCCCGCCGGGGACGATGCGGATCGGGCCGCGGGCCGGGACGCCGGGGACGGGCCGGTCCTCGCAGATCGCATGGCCGTTGAGGGTGAGCGAGAGCCGGTCGCCGCGCAGCGTTCCTTCGAGCCGGTTCCACTGGCCGGCCTTGGCGAGGTGTCCACCCAGGAGCGGATCGCCGGGATCGACATCGATCGACGCCCCGGCGCCGCGCAGGAACACACGTGCGGGTCCCGACTCCTTCGGCAGGCGGACGTCGAAGACGAAGCCGAAATCGCCGAAGGCCTCTTCCGTCGCGAGGGCGGCCGCGTTCCCGGCCGGCCCCCCGGAGCAGGCGAGGACCCAGTCGCGGGGCGTCCAGGCGGCGCGGGCGGACTCCGGGCCGACCCAGCCCGAGAGGTCGAGCCCCGTGTAGAGGCTGCGGTAGCCGCGGTCGGCGACGGCGACGTGCGCCGGGTCGACCGGGGTCTCCGGCAGCTCGCGTATCCGGAGGTTGCGGAAGTGGACGACCCCCCCCTCGGACTCGAGGCAGATGTAGCCCTTGCGCGGGACGCAGTCCTTGCCCTGTGTCACGACCTTGCCGTTGACGGCCAGCGAGATGGCGCCGTCGTTGCAGACGATCCGGTAGCGGTTCCATTCCGGGGCCGGGCGGGAGCGCTCCTCGGTGGGGAAGGCCCGGCTGCCGCCCCGGCCGTTGACGGGCGTCATCGTGGCGCCGTGGATGGGGAAGATGTCCCCGTGCGTGGTGTAGTGCTGCGTGTTCCCGTACGCGTTCTCGAGGACCTGGACCTCGACGCCGCGGTGGAAGGGCTGTCCGCGGGCGGTGAGGTCGTCGGCCCAGACGAAGATCCCCGAATTCCCCTTGGGGACCTGGTGGGCCCACTCCAGCTCCAGGACGAAGTTCTGGTACATGCGTACCGTCCGCATCTCGCCGATCGGCTTGCCGGAGCAGACGATCAGGTTGTCCTTCACCGTCCAGGTCGACGGGGGGGTGTTGACGCGGACCCAGCCGGAGAAGTCGCGGCCGTTGAAGAGGGGGGTCCAGGACGCGTCCTCGTCCGTCGCGGGCGGGGCGGCGGCGGCCGGCAGCGAGACGAGAACGGCGGCCCACAGGGCGGTGTGACGCATGGAGAGGCCCTCCCGATGCCCCATTACAATGCATACGGACGGGGCGTGCCAACAAATTCGGGGATTCCGTGTGGACAGATCCCTCCCTCCTGATGTATAGGGGCGTTGGGGCGATCGGCATCCGAGGGTCGACACGTTTTCAGGAGCGAATCCCATGAAACGGTCCGGCGCCGCTGCGGGACTGGCCTGTCTCTCGATCCTGCTGGCCGCCGGTCGACCCTCCGCCGGGGCGACCGATCGGCCCAACCTCGTCTTCATCCTGGCCGACGACCTCGGATATGGCGATTTGGGGTGCTACGGGCAGCCGGTGACCAAGACGCCTCGGCTCGACCGCATGGCCGCCGAGGGCCTGCGCTTCACCCAGTTTTACGCCGGCTCCACCGTCTGCGCCCCCTCCCGCTGCGTCCTGATGACCGGGCGTCATGCCGGGCACGCCCACGTCCGGGGCAACGCGAGCGGGCAGGCCCAGTCGCTGCGCGATGAGGATGTCACTGTCGCCGAGGTGCTCAAGGGGGCGGGCTACGCCACCGCGCTGGTCGGCAAGTGGGGCCTCGGGGAGCCGGAGAGCCCCGGCCACCCGCTCGAGCAGGGCTTCGACTGTTTTTACGGGTATCTCAACCAGACCCACGCCCACAACTACTATCCCGAGTTTCTCTGGCGGAATCGCGCGAAGGAGACGCTGCAGAACGTCGTGCACGCATCGAGGCCTGCCGGTCCCGGCGGGTTCTCCCCGGGCTGGGCCACGAAGCGGATCGAATACAGCCATGACCTCTTCGCTGCGGAGGCCCTCCGCTGGATCCGGGAGCGGAAGGGCGGCCCCTTTTTCCTCTACCTCGCCCTCACCGTTCCCCACGCCAACAACGAGGGGAGCGGCGGCACCGGGAACGGGGCGGAGGTGCCGGATTACGGCCCTTACGCGGACACCGACTGGCCCGATCCCGACAAGGGGCAGGCGGCGATGATCACGCGCATGGACGGGGACATCGGGAAGCTCCTGGACCTCCTCCGGGAGCTCGGCATCGCCGATCGGACCCTCGTGATGTTCAGCTCCGACAACGGGCCGCACAACGAGGCGCGGCACAACCTCAAGCGGTTCACCCCCGCCGGCCCGCTCCGGGGGATCAAGCGGGACCTCTACGAGGGCGGCATCCGCGTCCCGTTGCTCGCGTGGTGGCCCGGGATGGTCAAGCCCGGGGGGGTGTCGGACCACCTCGGCTACTTCGGCGACCTGATGGCCACCGCCGCGGAGCTGGCCGGAGCCAGGCTCCCGGACGGGCTCGACTCGATCAGCCTGGTGCCGACGCTCCGGGGCGAGCCGGAGAAGCAGAAGGCGCACGACTTCCTGTACTGGGAATTCTACGAGCAGGGCTCGAAGCAGGCGGTGCGGCAGGGCGACTGGAAGGCCGTCCGGAGGCCGATGCTCACGGGAAAGACGGAGCTCTACGACCTGGCGAAGGACGTGGGCGAGGCGAAGGACGTCGCCGGGGAGCATCCGGAGGTCGTCGCCTCGATGGAGGCGCTGATGAAGGCGGCCCACGTCCCGCACCCGGCGTGGCAGGTGCCCGCGCCGAAAAAGCCTGCGACGAAGTGATGTCGATCCCGCTTCCGGAGTCCCCCGCATGTCGACGGGTCGCCGCGCGCTCTGGCTCCTGGGATTCGCTTCGTTGTGCGCCGATGGCGCGGAGCTCCCGGGCCCCGTCGCGTGGAGCGCCGGGGAGGGGCTCTCCGGCGCGTCGGTCCGCGTCCCCAGCGAGGGGGACGGGACCGTCGCGATCGCCGACGTGGCCGGCCGGAAGGCCGTCCGGAACACCGGCGCGTCGCCCTACGTCTATGTCGACCTGCCGGAGGGGTTTGCGCCGGCGAAGGCCTGGGTGACGGTGGACTATCTCGACGAGGGGTTCGGGCACATCGTCCTCGAGTACGATTCAAGGCAGGATCCGGGCGCGCCGCTGCTGGCCAGCTACCGGCGGGCCGACGCGGCGCACGGGACGCTGCGGCTCGGGACGGGGGCGTGGCGCCGCGCCGTCTTCGAGCTGGCGGAGCCGGGGCTCCGGAACCGCGAGAACTACCATTCCGATTTCCGCCTGAGCCCCCGCGTCGCCGTCGCCTCGATCCGCATCTCCGGCGCGCCGCCCCCCGACGCCGAGCTGGCCGCCGTCCGGGCCGCGGGCGACCTCGGCCGCCGACCGCCCCTGGTGACGGTCGGTCCCGGTGTCGAGTCGACGGGCGGCGGACTCGACCAGTTCGACACGTCACGGTCCGCGGCGTGGAAAGAGCAACTGCTGCGCGAGCTGCCGGTCCAGAAGTATCTCGGTGCGACCAGCCACGAGACGTACGTCACCTGGGCGGCCTGCCAGCCGAAGTCGGACGCGTGGGACTTCGCCCACTACGACGCCTGCGTCGAGGCGCACCGGCAGGCCGGGCTGAAGTGGGTTCCCTTCGTCATCCTCGGGCCGGCCTATACCCTGCCGGACTGGTACCGGGATTCGATGAACCGGTGGATCGAGCTGTGGATGAGGACCGCGACCCGCGAGATGCCGCGCGCGCCGGTCTACCTCTGCACCGGCGGCCACGCCCCGCCCGAGCACGGCTCGGAGTTCGGCGTCCAGAGCAAGCTCGCCGCGAAGCACAAGGGCGGCGTCCGCATTACCAACGAGGGGAGCGACTACCCCGCCAATTTCGCCGTGACGCGCTGGGTCGCCTCCGCCTGCCGCTTCTACGGGACGTTCTTCGGTTTCGAGCCGGCCGGCGGAGTGGACGAGAAGGGGATCGTGGCGCGCGTCTTCAACGCCACCGCCTCCGGCGCGAAACAACTGCACCACTACCCCGACAACATCCTCGGGAACCCGAAGGCCGTCGACAAGTGGAAGCAGGTCGGCGGGCTCATGAAGCTCCGCGTCCCGAAGATCGACGTGGCGCTCTGGTACCCCAACCGGATGGTGGACCTGCGCCGGGGCGACGTCTGGCGGCTCCTCCGCGAGATGCGCGAGGTCTGCGACTACGACATCGTGGACGACTGCCTGATCCGCGACGGGGCGCTCGACCGGTACCGGATCCTTGTCTGCGTCTCCGGCGGTCCGTACGAGGCGGACGTCCTGAACCGCGTCCGGGGCTGGATCCGCCCGGACCGGATGCTCTTCCTGCCGGAGGGGGAGGGCCTCGCCGTCGCCGCCGTGGAGGGCGACGCGCAGGCTGCGGCCGGGTGGACGGCGATGGAGGGGGGGAAGGCCCTGCCCGCCGGCGGTGCCGGGCTCGACGCGTACTGGCCGGCGCTGCGGGAGAGGCTGGCGGGGGAGGGGATCCTCGTCACCGGGACCCGCGGCATTTACGGGACGGTATT
>CAYUME010000224.1:6311-7387 GCA_964445475.1 uncultured Planctomycetia bacterium | reverse complement strand
GACGTCAAGGGCATGGCCGGCTGGTACGTCCACGTCGGCAACGAGGCCAACGCCATGATGATCGCCCCCATGCTCGACGGCGGGGGCGGGACGTACGACTGGAAGGAGGTGAAGGCGGAGTTCACAGCGCCCGACGGCGCGACCGAGGCGAGCCTCGGCACCGTCCTGCGCGGCACGGGCGTTGCCTGGTTCGACGACGTCGCCCTCGTCTGCGCCACCCCTGCCGTCGTGCGGCTGACCGCGAAGGCGTCGAAGCCGGAGCGGCTGACGATCCGCGAGGCCGGCGCGGATGCCCCGTGGTGGCCGGGCGCGCCGGGGGACCCCGCGCCGTGGACCCACCGCGTCCCCGTCCGCGTGGTCAACCTTGCCGACGAGCCCCTGGAGAGCTGCCTCCTCGCCGCCGACCTCGCCCCCTCGCTGGTCCGGCTGCGCCTCAAGCCCGACCGCGTCGCGCTGCGCGTCGTGGGCGACGCCGGGCCGGTGCCGTACTACCGCATGCAGGACCTCCTGCTCTTCGAGGGTCGCGTCGAGCCGCGTACCGTGCGGACCTTCTTCCTCTATGTCCGCGAAGGCGCGCCGGGCGCCGCCGCGCCGCTCCCCGCCAACCTCCCCGTCGAGTACGCCCCCAACCCCGCGCTCCCCGGCGGTGAGAGCGCGCGGGCCCGCGCCATGGCCGTCTCAGAGTACGCCGCTCTCCTCGCCAGCACCCGGAACCTGGCGAAGAACCCCAGCTTCGAGCTGGGGGCGGAGAAGCCCGATGCGTGGGCCGGCGCGGACGCGGGCAAGGCGATGGTCGCCGAGGCCGACGGCCTCTTCGGGAGCCGCTGCGCACGCAACGCCGTCCTGCCCGAGCGGCAGAAGGACTGGTCCGGCTGGCGCCAGGACGTCCCTGTCAGGCCCGGCCGCAGCTACCTCTACGCCGCCTGGCTCAAGTGCCGCGACCTCGCCGGCGGCGGCCTCCAGCTCCATGCGCATATCCGCACGCCGAAAGGCGAGGTCGTGAAGGAGAACGGCTTCACCGGCGTCGGGCCGGCGATCGCCGGCTCGCGCGACTGGACGCTGCTCGCCGACGTCTT
>CAYUME010000224.1:0-6301 GCA_964445475.1 uncultured Planctomycetia bacterium | reverse complement strand
TAAGCCCGGCTGTCAGGATATCATCGGCCGAATAGTCTTGCCTGCGCAGGTGCTCCTCCACCAGGTGCCAATCCTGGATGGCATAGCCGAGCTGGAAGGTGCCCCACGTCTCACGCGCGACGCCTCGGTGCTCCAGGTCCACCTCACGATGCAGGCCTCCGGGACGGCGTGGCACGACGGCGTGGTGGTGGCCGAGGTGGAGACGGGCGTCGTCGGCGCCGCGCAGGCGAAAACCGCGCCGGGCGGCGTGGGCGTGAGCGTCTGGCCGGTCAATGCCGTCGTCAAGGTCTTCCGCGAGGACCTGCCGCCCGCCGCGATCCCGCCCGCCGCGATCGCCTGCGCCCGCAACGAGAAGGAGCCGCTCCAGCTCGCCGTCCGCTCCGATCGCGCCGTCCCCGGCGTGAAGGTCGAGGTGGCCCCCCCGAAGAGCGCCGCGGGCCGCGCTCTCCCCGCCGAGGCGGGCGTCGTCGGCTTCGTGCCGGTCGATCACCCGAGCAACTATTTCAACAGCAAGAGCCCGGCGTGGCACCGGAAGGTCCCGGCCGGCCGGGGCGGCTGCGACGGCTGGGCCGGCTGGTGGCCGGACCCGCTGCTGCCGGAGAGCGCCTTCGATCTCAAGACCCGCGCCACGCAGCCGGTCTGGATCACGGTCGCCGTCCCGAAGGACGCCCCCGCCGGCGAGTACGCCGGCCGCGTCCGGCTGACCGCGGCCGGCGCCGCGCTGGCCGACGTGCCGTTCACCGTCCGCGTCCGCGACTTTGCCCTGCCCGACGAGACGCACCTGAAGGCGGTCTACGACTGTCGCCAGCACGGCGCCGCGTGGGCGGTCCCCGGGAAGACGTCCCAGGAGAGCCGCCGCGCCTTCTGGGCCTTCATGACCGAGCGCCGCGTCTGCCCGGACACGATCCACCCCGAGCCGAGACTCGAATTCAAGGACGGGCGGGTGGTCGCCGACTTCGCGGAGTTCGACAAGGCCGCGGCGTATTACTTCGACGTCCTCAAGCTCCCGCACGCCTACACGCCCTGGCCGTTCTACCTCTTCGGCTGGGGACACGTCCCCGGAGAGAAGTTCGGGGAGCCGCCGTACGAGGGGAAATACCCCTTCGAGGGCGCAGACCGCGCGGCGCTGCGGCCGGAATACAGGAAGGCGTTCCAGGCCTGCCTCAAGGCGTACTGGGATCACGTGAAGGCGAAGGGCTGGGAGAAGCGGATCGTCCACTATATCTCCGACGAGCCGTACGACGCCGATCCGAAGATCCGCGCGCAGATGAAGGCGCTCTGCGCGATGGTGCACGAGGTCGACCCCGCCATCCGCATCTACTGCAGCACCTGGCACCACCAGCCCGACTGGGACGGGTCCCTCGACGTCTGGGGGATCGGCCATTACGGGCTCGTGCCGGTGGCGAAGATGGAGGAGCTGAAGAAGCGCGGCGCGACGATCTGGTGGACCACCGACGGGATGATGTGCCTCGACACGCCCTACTGCGCCATCGAGCGCCTCCTTCCGCACTACGCCTTCACGTACGGCGCCGAGGCCTACGAGTTCTGGGGCCTCGACTGGCTCACGTACGACCCGTACGAGCTCGGCTGGCACAAGTTCCTGCCGCACGACTTCGGCCCGGGGCAGGAGAAGGTCGCCGTGCGCTACCCGAACGGCGACGGGTACCTCGTCTACCCGCCGCGGCCCGCCGCGCCCGACCGTCCCGTCCCGTCGATCCGCCTCGAGCAGGCGCGCGAGGGGCTGGAGGACTACGAGTACTTCCACCTGCTCCGGGGGCTCGTCGAGCGACGGAAGGCGGCGGGGAAGGCTGCGCGGGCGGGCGAGCAGGCGCTGGCGGAGGCGGCGGGGCTGGTGGCGTCGCCGTGCGAGATCGGCCGCTATTCCACGCGGATCCTGCCCGACCCCGACCGGGTTTTCGCCGTCCGCGAGGCCGTCGCGCGGGCGATCGAGGAGATGGGGAGGCCGTAGGCGCGGACGAAAGGAAACGCCAAGGTCGCCAAGAAAGCGCCAAGGTGTGATATATTCCGCATGGCCGCTCATGGTTCGTCTTGGCGTCCTTGGCGGCTTGGCGTTTCATTCTCGTGTCCGTTTCGCGAGGAGCCCCCATGCGTACCGCCCCCGCCCGTGCCGCCTTCCTGTCGCTTCTGCTCGCTCTCCCCGCCGCCGCGGCGGAGCGGGTGGTCTACGTCTCGCCGCAGGGCAACGACGCCTGGTCCGGCGCGCTCGCCCAGCCGAATGCCGGCAAGACCGACGGCCCGGTCGCCACGCTCGCAGGGGCGCGCGACGCCCTGCGCAAGGCCCGCGGCGGGCAGCCCCCCGCGGAGGCGGCCCGCATCGTCGTCGCCGACGGGCGCTACGCCGTGACCGGCCCGCTCGTGCTCGCGCCCGAGGACGGCGGCACCGCCCAGGCCCCGGTCCGCTACGAGGCCGCCCCCGGCGCGAAGCCCCTCTTCAGCGGCGGGCGCGTCATCACGGGCTTCCAGCCGAAGGACGGCCTCTGGGTCGCGAAGGTCCCCGACGTCGCCGCCGGGACATGGTCCTTCGAGCAGCTCTTCGTCAACGGCCGCCGCGCCGTCCGCGCCCGCACCCCGAACACGTTCTGGTTCTACGTCCAGGACGTCGAGGAGGCCTCGGCCACGCCTGTCGCCGGCAAGCAGCGCTCCAAGCAGGCGGTCCAGACCGTCCACCTCCGGCCCGAGGACTTCGCCGCCGTCGCGAGCCTCACGCCTGCCGAGCTCAAGGACGTGAACCTGGTCGTCTACCACAACTGGGACAACACGCGGCGGTTCATCGACCGGCTCGACGCCGCGGAGTACGCGGTCGTGACGAGCGGCGAGGGGATGAAGCCGTGGAACCCGTGGCGCAAGGACTCCACGCTCGTCTTCGAGAACTACCTCCGCGCCCTCGACGCCCCCGGCGAGTGGTTCCTCGCCCGCGACGGCTCCCTCTATTACAAGCCGCTTCCCGGCGAGGAGATGGCGAAGGCCGAGATGGTCGCGCCGGTCGCCGACAAGCTCCTCGTGATCCAGGGCGATCCCGCGAACGGGAAGTTCGTCGAGCACGTGACGTTCAAGGGGCTGGCGTTCCACCACGCGCAGTGGGTCACGCCGCCAGGCGGCTTCGAGCCCGCCCAGGCCGCCGCGCCCATCGACGCGGTCGTCATGGCCGACGGCGCGAAGAACGTGACGTTCGAGGACTGCGAGGTCGGCCATGTCGGGACGTACGTCCTCTGGCTCCGCAAGGGCTGCACCGACTGCACCGTCCGCCGCTGCCACCTCTTCGACTTCGGCGCCGGCGGCGTCCGCATCGGCGAGGCGGGCCAGGCGAAGAAGGAGACGGAGGCGACGGCGCGGAACGTCGTCGACAACTGCATCATCCGCCACGGCGGGTACATCTTCCCCTGCGCCGTCGGCGTCTGGATCGGCTACAGCCCCGACAACAAGGTCACGCACAACGAGATCGCCGACCTCTTCTACAGCGGCATCTCCGCCGGCTGGCGGTGGGGCTACGCCGAGAGCACCTGCAAGCGGAACACGTTCGCCGACAACCACGTCCACCACCTCGGCTGGGGCCTTCTCAGCGACATGGGCGGGATCTACACCCTTGGGCCGTCCGAGGGGTCGGTTGTCTCCGGCAACGTCTTCCACGACATCTACGCCTACTCCTACGGCGGCTGGGGCATGTACACCGACGAGGGGAGCACCGGCATCCTCTTCGAGAACAACCTCGTCTACGACACCAAGACCGGCAGCTTTCACCAGCACTACGGGAAGGAGAACGTCATCCGGAACAACGTCCTGGTGAACAGCAAACAGCACCAGATCCAGGCGACGCGCGTGGAAACCCACCTCTCCTTCACGCTCGAGAACAACATCGTCTGGTGGACGACAGGCCCGGCGCTGGCGGGGCCGTGGGACAAGGTGAAGGTCGCCTCGAGGAACAATTGCTGGTGGAATGCGGCGGGCGCGCCCGTGACGTTCGCCGGCAAGCCGCTGGCCGAGTGGCAGAAGCTCGGCCACGAGGAGGGCTCGGTCGTCGCCGACCCGCTCTTCGTCGACGCCGCGAAGGGCGACTACCGGCTCAAGCCGGAATCGCCCGCGCTCAAGCTCGGCTTCAAGCCGTTCGACTGGTCGAAGGCCGGCGTCTACGGCGACGCCGCCTGGGTCGCGAAGGCGAAGGGAGCGACCTACCCGCCGCTCGCGCTCCCGCCCGAGCGCCCGCCCGTCCCCGTCAACCTGACCTTCGAGCGCGATACGCAGGGCAAGGCGCCCAAGGGCGTCGAAGTCCACGTCGAGAACAAGGGCGACTCCATCCTCGTCACCGAGGAGACCGCCGCCGGCGGGAAACGCAGCGTCAAGATCACGGACGCCCCCGGCCTCAAGGACGGCTGGAAGCCGCACCTCGTCTGCCCCGCGAAGCACGCGAAGGGCGTCGTGCAGAACGGCTTCGACCTGCGCGTCGAGAAGGCCTCGATGGTCGACTACGAGTGGCGCGACTGGAGCGAGGGCGACTACAAGACGGCCGTGCACTTCGCGATACGGGAGTCGAAGCTTCGGCTGGACGATGGCACGGCGATGGACCTGCCGGAGGGGCAGTGGGTTCGGTTCGAGATCGAGGGGGGCGTGGGAGCCGACTCGAGGGGGAGGTGGTCGCTGACGGTGACAGTCCCCGGGCAGGCACCGCGGGCGTTCAAGGACCTGCCGTACGCGAAGCCGGCGTTCAAGACGCTGACGTGGACCGGCTTCACCAGCAACGCGAACGCGGCAACGTCGTTCTACCTGGACAACTTCACGCTGAAGCCGAAATGAGGAGCCTGCCATGTCCGATGCCGCCACGCGGCGATCGTTCCTGAAGGCCGTCGGCATCGGGGCGGCGGCGACCGGCCTGACCGCCTCGGGCCAGGACGCCGAAAAACCCATCCAGGGCTTCGAGAAGGGGCCCGCCGATCCCAACGCCTCGAAGGGGTGGAAGGCCAAGACCGACCGCCGACTCCGCGTGGGCATTGCGGGATACGGCCTGTGCAAGTTCGGCGCGGCCTTCAGCTTCCAGGACCATCCGAATGTCGAGGTCGTGGCGGTCAGCGACCTGATCCCGGACCGGTGCGCCGGCCTGTCCAAGGCGTGCCGCTGCGACAAGACGTACCCCTCCCTCGAAGAGATGGTCCGGGACGACCGGATCGAGGCCGTCTTCGTGGCCACCGACGCCCCGAGCCACGCCCGGCACTGCATCGAGGTCCTTCATCACGGAAAGCATGTGGCTTCGGCCGTGCCGGCCGTCTACGGGTCGCTGGAGGACGCCGAGCAGCTCTACGAGGCCGTGAAGAAGGGCCGTGGCCTGACGTACATGATGTTCGAGACCTCCTGCTATCACGACGACCTCTATGCCATGGGGGAGATCTACAAGGCGGGCGGGCTGGGCCAGCTCGTCTACGCCGAGGGGGAGTATTACCATTACATGGAGGAGCCGCTTCCGTCGTACAAGGAGTGGCGCGTGGGGGCGCCGCCGCAGTGGTACCCGACGCACTCAAACGCCTACTACGTGGGGGTGACGGGCGGAAGCTTCACCGAGGTGTCCTGCATGGGCATGCCGAGCCTGATCCGGCACTTGCAGCCGGAGAACAACCGCTACAAGAACCCGTTCGGGACCGAGATCGCCCTGTTCCGCACCCGCGAAGGCGGTTCGGCGCGGATGGCGGTCAGCTGGGACACGCCCGGCGACAGCGGCGAGAAGGGCCGGGTCCGCGGCCGGCGGGGGTCCTTCTACGGCCGCTACCAGGGGCTCGAGAAGAACCTGCCGGACACGAAACGGCCCCCCCTGCCGCCCACGGTGGAGGCGGGCGGCCACGGAGGATCGCACGGCCATCTCATGAACGAGTTCGTCATGGCGGTTCTGGAGGGCCGGAGGCCGCGGGTGGACGTGTCGATGGAGCTGAACATGACCGTCTCAGGCGTCGTGGCCCACCAGTCGGCCCTGAAGGGCGGCGAGCTCCTGAAGATCCCGCAGTATATGCCGGTGGGCGGATGACCCGTCGTGACTTCGCACCAGAAGGGCGCCGCGCTCTTGGCTTTTGTGCCATGGTTGTACAATCCTGGCAATAAGCCCCGGGGGATTCAGGCCCCCCGGGTGCGTATAAGCAAATTGCGTGCCAGATATCGGACTGAGCCGTAAGTCACAGTGGAGCAATATGATGGGCCTGTTTCATGCCTCCGTGGCCATCCTTGGCGTGTAACTTTAAGTAACACGCCACGCACAGGAGCGTTCCCCCATGCACGGTTCGCCTGCCTTCCCTATTTCCCCTGT
>CAYUME010000223.1:0-7389 GCA_964445475.1 uncultured Planctomycetia bacterium | reverse complement strand
GGGTGCACGTCGCCGGGCGCGGACGCACGCCTGGCTGCGCTCGAGCTGGAGGTCCGGGCCCTGCGCGCCGAGGTCGCCGAGCTGAAGGCACGCCGGTCCGCCGAGGTCCCGGACGCGGCGGCCGCCGCCGACCCGCTGGGCGACCTCCCGGGCCTGGCGATCGCCCCCGAGACCCGCGCGAAGCTCGCGGCAATGCGGGCGCTGGGCGTCGACCCCGTGGAGGACGCGATCCGGCGGGACGTGGACGGGCTGAAGGAGAAGGTGGAGAAGCTGGAAAAAGCGGTGGGCGGGACGTAGCGCGGAACCGGAGCGGAAGACTTCGGCGGGGCCCGGACCCGATCCGCGCACAGCGCGGCCACCGGGGTCACTCGTCGCGGGGCGCGTACTCCATCGGCTCGAAGGCGACGTTGGTCTTGACGGGGCGCCTGAAGAGGGCCTTGGCGGCCTCGCTCAGGTCGTAGTTGCCGATCGGCTCCCACCGGCCGTTCCCCGTCGCCCCCCCCTGCTTCCAGACGCAGGTCTTCCCGTAGTCGTTGATCATCCCGAACGGGGCTTTCTGGTTGAGGTCGTAGACGAGGTACTGCGTGACGGTCTCGAGGCTCCCGGCAATCGCCACCTTGCGCGTCTCGATGTACCCGGTCCGCTCCTTCAGCAGGGGGTCCTTCTCCCAGAAGACGATCTCGCGGCATTCGACGACACGGGAGACGGTCTCCGACGGTCGGTCGGGATGGAGGTGCGAATACATCTCGGGGTGGTAACCGCCGGAGAGGCAGCCGGCCAGGAGGGCGGCGGCGGCGAAGGAGACGGCCCAGCGGCAGGCACAGGCACCGTTCATGTGTCGCGCTCCCGTGCAGGGTCATCCGTCCGCCCGCGCGTCATTTGTCCGCGGGCAGATCGAGAGGCAGCGGATCCACGTCCAGCGGCGGTATGAACTCGAAGGGCGCCTCCGCGTAGTCCGCCTTGTCGCCGAGGCTGACGGAGGGGACGAAGATCAGGTGCTCCTCGTCCGGACTCATCGACCCCGCCATGATCCGCAGGGTGAGCATGAGGAGGAAGAAGGCGGCGGCGAGGACCACGAACTGGTTCACCTGGTACTCGACGTTCTTGGACGACTCCAGCCGCGCCTTCTCCTCGAGGGCCTGCTTGATCTCCTCGTGGGTCAGGTCCAGCTTCTTGCCGCAGCTGCGGCAGTAGGAGACGGTGGCGGGATTGTCGAATCCGCAGAGGAGGCACTTCATTCCTTCTTCTCCCCGGCGGGGCCGCCCGCCTTCAGCTTGCCGAGCAGGTCCCGGACCTTCTCCTGCCCCGCCGAGGTGCCGTCGAGCTTGAGGCTCTTCTCGAAGGCCCCGACCGCATTGTCGTTCGCGCCGACCTTCAGGTAGATGGCGCCCAGGCTGCGATGGACGTCGGCGTCGTCGGGCATCTCGGTCGCCAGCTGCTCGAAGGTCCGCTGCAGGCCGAGCACGCGATTCCGGTCGCCTCCCCCGGTATCCCGCATCTCCATCACCTCGATCATCGCGGCGACGTACTTGACGCGGGAGAGCAGTTTCGGGTTGTCCCCGATAAGGCGGCCCGCGGCATCGAGCGCGCGCGCCGCGCGCCGCCGGTACTCGGACCGCTGGCCCGGGTTCAGGTCGGCCCGCTTCAGCATGGCCAGACAGGCGGCGGCCGTGGTCAGCTGCACCCGCGCCTTGTCGAACTGCGACTCGGAGATCCCGGTCGACTGGGAGAGGGCCAGGAAGGCCTGCGGCTCGATCTCGTTCTGCTTCACCAGCCCCCACGCCACCGAGAGGGCGAAGGTGAGGATCGCGCGGTCCATCCCGGCATAGGTCTGCGGGTCCCGGGAGAACTCGCGCTTCCACTCGTTGGTCGCGCGCCGGAGGAGCGGCTCGAACGTCGAGACGAGCTCGTCGCGCGGCGGCGGCGTCTCGGCGTACCGGCGCGCCAGCAGGTAGATCGAGTTGAGCAGCGGATTCCGCGCGCCCGGCACCAGGTGGTTGGCCCGGAGGAACATCCGCGAGGCCTCGAGGTAATGCTTGTCCTGCGCCGCACAGACTCCCAGGCCGACGTACAGGTCGGCCAGCGAGTCCAGCCCCACCAGCACCTGCCCCCGGCGGGCCTCGTTGTAGGCGGCCTCGAGATCCTTCTTGGCGGCATCCACCTTCCCCTGCCGGAGGGCGAGGTGGGCCCGGATGATCTTCGCCTCCGGCCACGTCAGGCCGGAAAGCGCCTTGGCGGCCTCCGCGTACCACTTCTCCCTCTCGGCCTCCGGCTTCAGGTCGGAGAGACGGAGACAGGCGGCGGCCTTGCCCAGCTTCACCGTCGGCCGGTCGCCATGCCCGTTCGCGGAAAGCCAGCTGTAGAGCCGGAGCGCCGCCTCCAGCGTGGCGGGGGTCCCGGCATCCACCTTCAACTTCGCGTCCAGCTCGGCGGGGAAGGGATAATCGGCCCGCGCCTGGGCGGCCGCCTCAAGAGGCTTGAGTGCGTTCTGCATGTTTCCCGAGGCTTGGGCGCGCAACCCGGTCCGGAAGTCGCCGTAGAGCGAATAATCGCTCCACGCCCAGAGACCGAGCAGGACGCCCAGAAGGAACAGGACGGCCGCCACGGACATCTGGATGACCGCGACCTTCGTGAAATTGTGCTTTCCGATCTTCATGGGCGTCCGTCAAGGGGTACCGCACGGACCTAGAACGGAGACTTCCCGACCGCGCCGTCCACCGCGTGCACCTGGATGGGACCGAACCGGCGGCTGTCCTTGTCGGGCTCCCGCTTCCGGTTGTCCCCCATCAGCCAGTAGCAGTCCCGCGGCACGATGATCTCCTCGAACTCCTCCGTGGGCGGGCTCATCAGCTCGGGCTTCAGGTACTGCTCGGCCAGGGGCTCCTCCCGGGACGAGCCTCGCGCCGTCCGGTAGACCTTCCCTTTCTCGATCCGCACCCGATCGCCGGGCATCCCGATCACCCGCCCCACCAGCCGGCTCACCTTGTCCCGGGTGATGGCGCAGTCGAACTGGAGCACGTTCCGCTGGACATCCATGCTCTCCGGATAGACGACCCCGCGCCGGACGAACACGAAGGAGTCCCGTGACATAAACGGCTCCATCTGGGCCGTCTGGACGTTGCTGCAGCCGAGATGGGACCAGGTGTAGAGAATGGCCCAGACAATAAGGAAGAGAATGCCCCAACGCAGGTAGCGTTCGACAATCCACATCGGGGAGGCCCCTCGTCCGCGCCGCCGCGGGCGCATCGCAAACGGTGAAAACGGCCGGAGTTTAGGTCATGCCCCAGGCTCCGTCAAGTCATTTCATCCCGGATTGGAGGGTTGAAGCCATCGCGCGGCGCCGGTATAATCGGCGGTTCGCAACACCCGCACCGGGCGGGAAGGGGGAGGGGCCCGGTTGCCGTCAACCGACCCGCGGCCGTTGTCCGGAGACGCCGGGCCCGGGTCCTTCGGGGGAAGCCACCACGCCCATGTTCCGCTACCTGACCGCCGGCGAATCCCACGGCCCCGGCCTCGTCGCCGTCCTCGAAGGGATCCCCTACGGCCTGCCGTTCGATCCCGCCGCGGTCGACGCCGCCCTGGCCCGTCGGCAGGGCGGGTACGGCCGGGGGGTCCGCCAGAAGATGGAGCACGACACCGTGGAGGTGCTCGCCGGGGTCCGGCAGGGCCGGACGATCGGGGGCGCCCTGGTGCTCCGGATCGCGAACCGGGTCAAGAGCGGGGAGACGCTGGGGCCGATCGCGAAGCCCCGGCCCGGCCACGCCGACCTCCCCGGCGCCCTCAAGTTCGGCCTGACGGACGCGCGGGACATCTCGGAGCGCGCCAGCGCCCGCGAGACGGCGGCCCGCGTCGCCGCCGGCGCCGTCGCCCGCCTGATCCTCGCCCCCTTCGGCATCGAGCCCCTCGGCTACGTCGTCGCCGTCGGGGGCACGGCCTCGTCCGTCCGCCTCGACGACCCCGCCGAGATCCGGCGCCGCCGGGAGGCCTCGCCCTTCTTCGCCATCGACCCGTCCCCGGAGCCGGCGTGGACGGCGGCCGTGGACGCGGCGAAAGAAGCCGGAGACACGATCGGGGGGGTCTTCGAGGTCGCCGTCTTCGGCTGCCCCCCGGGGCTCGGCAGCCACACGCAGTGGAACCGGAAGCTCGACATGCGCCTGGCCGCCGCCCTGATGTCCGTCCAGACGATCAAGGGCGTCGAGATCGGGGACGGCTTCGCCACGGCCGCGCGACGGGGCTCGGAAGCCCACGACGCCGTCCGGCCGGAGCCCGGGGGGAAGATCCGCCGGGCCACCAACCGGGCGGGCGGGATCGAGGGCGGGATGACGAACGGGATGCCGGTCGTCCTCCGCGCCGCCAGCAAGCCGATCTCCACCCTGCGGGAGGGCCTGGCCACGATCGACCTGGCGACGGGCGCGCCGGCCCGGGCCCAGTACGAGCGCTCCGACTCCTGCGTCGTGCCGGCCGCCTCGGTGGTCGGCGAGGCCGCCGTGGCGCTCGAGATCGCGGCGGCCTTCCTCGACCAGTTCGGCGGGGGCACCTGGGACGAGGTGCGGCGGGCCCACGACGCCTATGCCGCCCGGGTCCGGAACTACTACTGATGAACCCGATACCCGCCAAGTCGTCGAGCCTGCGCCTGATCGGGAAGCTTTTCCTCCGCGCGAAGCGGCACCGCGGCTGGATCGCGCTGACGATCGTCTGCATGGCGGTCTTCTCCGCCCTCTACGGCATCCGCCTGGTCCTGATCAAGCCCTTCACCGACCAGGTCCTCCTCTCCCGGATCCTCAACCCCGCCCTGCTGCGCGCCGAGGAGGTGCTGGACTGGCAGGGTCTGGGAACCCGTCTGGTCGGGGACGGCGGGGGGGCGGCGGCGGGCCCCGCGCACCGGCTGTGGGGGCACCTCGGCGAGGAGGCGCGGGCGGCCGCCCGGGACACCGCCGCGGGCAAGCCCCTCCCCCGCAACGCCCGCAACGGCCTGGTCGACGACCTCAACAAGGCGCTCAAGCGGACCGCCTGCTTCGAGACCTCGGACTTCGCCCCCCCCCCGCCCGGCCTCGACGTCCCCGCCCTCCTCGCCGCCGCCAGCACCGCCCCGTCGGAGAAGGACCGGACCCAGGCCAACCGGCAGCTGCTCGAGGCCTCGCTCCCCGGCCTGCTCGCCCGCATGGACCCCGCCGTCTCCGTGGAGGAGGACCTGGGCTGGATCCAGCCTTTCATCTGCCCCCTCGCCAGCGAGCCCCGGTGGAACATCCTGCTGAACATCGGGCTCTACATGATGCTCCTGATGCCGCTCCTGATCCTCTTCGACTACCTCCAGGAGTACCTCTTCCGGCTCTCCACGATGAAGATCATCGTGGACCTGCGCAACCAGGTCATCGACCACGTCGTCCGCCTCTCGATGCGGTTCTTCTCGAGCCGCAAGACGGGCGACCTGATCTCGCGCGTCTCCAACGACATCAACGTGACGCAGTCGGCCCTCGACTTCTTCTTCGGGGACATCCTGCTGCAGGGGCTCATGCTCGTGGCCGCCATGGGCGTGGCCTTCTGGATGAGCTGGCGGCTGAGCCTCTTCGTCTTCATCGGGTTCCCCGTCTTCCTCTGGCCCCTGGCGCGGCTCGGGAAGCGGATCCGGAAGTCCCGGCGCCAGAGCCTCGTCAAGCTGGGCGACCTGACCCAGGCCATGCACCAGCTCTTCAGCGGCATCCGGATCGTGAAATCGTTCGAGATGGAGGCGGAGGAGACGAAGGCCTTCGGGGAACGGAACGCGGACTTCTTCAAGCAGTCCATGAAGGTGGCCCGGGCGAAGGCGCTGAGCGCCTCGATCATGCAGGGCATCGAGGCGCTGTCGATGCTCGCCCTCATCCTCTTCGGCGGCTACCTCGTCGTGAAGGCGAAGTACCCGATCTCGGAGGGCGAGTTCGTCACCTTCGTCATCGCCTGCGTGGCCATGAACCGGCCGCTCAAGGTCCTCGGCAAGGCCTACAGCAGCCTCCAGGAGGCCCTGGGGGCCGCCGAGCGCGTCTTCGAGCTGATCGACACCCGCGTCGAGATCGAGGACGCCCCCGACGCCGTCGATCTCCCCCGCATCGAGCGCGAGATCCGCTTCGAGGGGCTCTCCTTCGCCTACGACACGGAGCCGGTCCTGCAGGACATCCACCTGGTGGCGCACCCCGGGGAGATCATCGCCCTCGTCGGCCCGAGCGGCGCCGGCAAGTCCACCCTCTGCGACCTCCTCTGCCGCTTCTACGACCCGACGGCGGGATCCATCTCCCTCGACGGGATCGACCTGCGGAAGATCCGCCGCAAGGCCCTCCTCGCCCATCTCGCCGTCGTCTCCCAGGAGACCTTCCTCTTCCATTCCACGATCGCCGAGAACATCCGGTACGGGAAGCGGGACGCCAGCGACGCGGAGGTCGCCGAGGCCGCACGGGCCGCGAACATCCACGACTTCATCGGCACGCTGCCCGAGGGGTACCGGACCGTGGTCGGCGAGCGCGGGGCGAAGCTCTCCGGCGGCCAGCGCCAGCGCATCGCCATCGCCCGCGCCATCCTCAAGGACCCCGCCCTGCTCCTGCTGGACGAGGCGACGAGCGCCCTCGACACCGAGAACGAGCGCCTCGTCCAGGACGCCCTCAACCGCCTCATGGTCTCCCCCACCCGCGCCCGGCAGGGGCGGATCACCTTCGTCATCGCCCACCGCCTCTCCACCGTCCGGCGCGCCGACCGCATCGTCGTCCTCGACGGGGGGCGCATCGTGGAAACGGGCTCGCACGACGCGCTCCTCCAGGGCGGCGGCCTCTACGAGCGGCTCTACCGCCTCCAGTTCCAGATGACCGAAACGGGGTAGCCGCCCCCCGCGCCGGGGCGGGATGCTGTATTGCTTGCATCCGCGCCCCGATGTCGATACCGTCTGTGCCTTCCGTCCGGGTCCCGATCGAGGAAGGACGCATGACTGACGTCTTTGCCGGAGTGGACATCGGCGGCACGAACATCAAGATCGGCCTGATCACGGGGCAACGGCGGCTGCTGGCCCACACGAGCATCCCGACCCAGCCGCAGGCCGGCGTACGCCAGCTCGTGACCCGGTGCGCCCAGGCCCTCGGCGACCTCGCCCGGAAGGCCCGGCTCCGCCCCCGGGCCCTGCGCGGCGTCGGCGTCGGCGCCCCCGGCCCCCTCGACCTCCGGAAGGACACCATTATCTTCATGCCGAACATCGGCTGGCGCAACGTCCCCCTCGCCCGCCTCTTCAGCCGGGCGATGCGGATCCCCGCCTTCGCCGAGAACGACGCGAATCTCGCCGCCTGGGGGGAGGCCTGGGCGGGCGCCGGCCGGAACTGCGACCACTTCATCCTCCTCACCCTCGGCACCGGCATCGGCGGCGGCATGGTCCTC
>CAYUME010000222.1:0-7389 GCA_964445475.1 uncultured Planctomycetia bacterium | reverse complement strand
CCGGCATGAGCGTCAAGATCATCAAGGGCCTGAAGACGCTGAAGGGCAGCGTGCGCAAGGCGGCCGCCGCCGCGCTCGAAGAGGGGGGCGGCCTGCTCCGCCTCGCCCCCAACTGGGTGCCCCGCTCCTTCCTCCACCCCGGCAAGCGCCTCAAGCTCCACCCCGACGACCTCTACGCGTTCGGGCTCAACCGCGGCGGCATCGACGAGCGCTGGTTCGCCTCGACCACCCCGGCCGCCAACGAGAACCGCACGCCCGACGAGGGCCTCAGCTACGTCGTCTCCGGCGGCGCGCGATTCCAGCTCAAGGACGCCATCGCCGAGCTCGGCGCGGAGATCGTCGGCAAGGGCCTCTGGGAGAAGTACCGCCGCTGGCCGGTCTACTCCAAGTTCTTCGACAACATGGGGCCGATCCCCCACCACATGCACCAGTCCCCCGAGCAGGCCGCCCTGGTCAAGCAGGAAGGCAAGCCCGAGGCCTACTACTTCCCGCCGCAGCACAACCAGACCGACAACAACTTCCCCTACACCTTCTTCGGTCTCAGCCCCGGCACGACGAAGGAGCAGGTCCTCGCCTGCCTCGCCAACTGGAATTCCGGCGACAACGGCATCCTCGACCTCGCCCCCGCCTACCGGCTCAAGCCCGGCACCGGCTGGCTCGTCCCCCCCAGCATCCTCCACGCCCCCGGCTCCCTCTGCACCTACGAGCCGCAGTGGGGCTCGGACGTCTTCGGCATGTACCAGTCCCTCGTCGAGGGCCGCGAGGTCCCCTGGTCCCTCCTCGTCAAGGACATGCCCGCGGACAAGCACCACGACCTCGCGTTCATCGTCGAACAGCTCGACTGGGAGGGCAACGTCGACCCGAACTTCAAGGCGAACCACTACCTCGAGCCCATCCCCGTGGCGAACACCGCGAAGGAGGGCTGGATCGACCGCTGGATCGTCTACGGGCGCGTCAAGGGCGAGCAGCTCTTCTCCGCCAAGGAGCTGACGATCGGGCCGGGCGTCAAGGTCAAGATCAAGGACAAGGGCGCCTACGGCCTCCAGGTCATGCAGGGCCGCGGCCGCATGAACACGCTCGCCCTCGACTGCCCGACCCTCATCCGCTTCCACGACCTGACCGAGGACGAGGTCTTCTGCTCCGAGTCCGCCGCCAGGGCGGGCGTGACGTTCGAGAACACGTCGGACTGCGAGCCGCTGGTCATGCTTCGCTACTTCGGGCCCGGCGCGAACCCCGACGCCCCGAACGTCGGCGACCACCTGAAGCGGGGCCGGAAGTAGGGCGACGCGCCGTTTCCCGGGGGGACGGACTTCTTTTTCAAGGAGGGTGGAATGGGCACAAACGCGTTCCCGAAGCTGCACAACGCCGCCTGGCCCGGCCTCGTCGGCAAGGGCCCCGATTCCGAGCCGCCGATCGACCTCGACACCATGATCCGCCTGACGGCGGCCGCCGAGGTGAACGGGGCCAAGTTCGACGGCATGGACCTCTTCCTCTTCGAGCCGCACGTCAACATCGACTCGAGCCCCGACGACCTCAAGAAGCTCGCCGACAAGTTCGCGAAGGCGGGCCTCGCGATCGGCTCCGTCGTCGCCCCCATCTGGCCGCCGACCGGCGGCGGGGCGGCCACGGGCGGGCCGGAGGACCGGAAGAAGTTCGTCGGCCAGGTGAAGAAGGGCTGTGCCATCGCCCAGACCCTCAAGAAGCTCGGCATCCGGAAGCACGGCGTCGTCCGCATCGACTCCGCCAGCGGCCCCGGCGACTGGGCCAAGGACCCGGCGGGCAACACGAAGCGGATCGCGGAGACCTTCCGCGAGGCGTGCGACGTGGCCGACGGCTTCGGCGAGCGCCTCGCCGCCGAGGGCGAGATCTGCTGGGGCGGCATGCACTCCTGGAAGAAGATGGTCGAGCTCCTCGAGCTCGTCGGCCGCCCCAGGACCCTCGGCCTCCAGGCCGACATGGCCCACACCCTCCTCTTCCTCATGGGCTACAACGCCCCCGAGGACGCCCTCCTGCCCGCCGGGTACGACTGGAAAGACCCGTCGGTCCTCGACGCGGCCTACAAAAAGATGACCGCGGCGCTCCGCCCCTGGACGATCGACCTCCACATCGCCCAGAACGATGCCACCGTCAAGGGCTCCGGCTCCCACGACAAGACCGGCCGCCACTGCCTCCCGAACGACCCGAACGGCAAGCTCGACATCCCGCGCCACGCCGGGTTCTGGCTGCGGGACGAGCAGGGCCAGCTCACGAAGAAGATCCAGCACCTCTGCTGGGACGGCTGCATGTTCTCCAACGAGACCATGATGAAGCCGCAGACGTGGAACGACATCCTCGCGTCAATGATCGCCGTCCGCGATGCGCACGGGTGGAGCTAACAACGGGATTGCAGCCAAAACGCCGGGAGCGCCAAGAAACCGCAAGGGATCGGACTCGGGATTCCTGGCGTCTCCTCCTTGGCGTCCTTGGCGCCTTGGCGGTTCATTTTTATAGGAGAGGGGTACTATGGCGAAGAAGCTGAACGTCGGTCTGATCGGGTATGGGTTCATGGGCCGAACCCACTCCAACGCCCATCGCAAGGTCACCCACTTCTTCGACGTGCCCTACCAGCCCGTGCTCAAGACGATCTGCGGGCTCGTGGACGCCGAGGCCAAGGCCTTCGCCGACAAGTGGGGCTACGAGTCGCACACGACCGACTGGCGGAAGGTCGTCGAGGACCCCGCCATCGACCTCGTCGAGATATGCGTCCCGAACAACGTCCACGCCCAGGTCGCCATCGCCGCCGCCAAGGCCGGCAAGGCCATCATCTGCGAGAAGCCCCTGGCCTTGAACGGCCCCCAGGGCGAGGAGATGGTCGCGGCCGTGGAGAAGGCCGGCGTGCCGAACCTCGTCTCCTTCAACTACCGCCGGGTGCCGGCGGTGACGCTCATCAAGCACCTCGTCGACGAGGGGCGCCTGGGCCGAATCTTCCACTACCGCGCCGACTTCCTCCAGGACTGGACGATCTCCCGGGAGGTCCCCCAGGGCGGCATGGGCACCTGGCGCCTGGACGTCAAGGCCGCCGGCTCCGGCGTCACCGGCGACCTCCTGGCCCACTGCATCGACACGGCCATGTGGCACAACGGCCCCATCACCTCCGTCACCGCCATGACCGAGACCTTCGTCAAGGAGCGGAAGCACGCCGAGTCCGGCAAGGTCGAGCCCGTCGGCATCGACGACGCCTGCACCTTCATCTGCCGCTTCGGCAACGGGTCGATGGGCAACTTCGAGTCCACCCGCTACGCCCGCGGCCACAAGGCCAAGTACACCCTCGAGATCAACGGCGAGAAGGGCTCGCTCTTCTGGGACCTCCACGACCTCCACCGCATCCAGTACTTCAACCACCAGGACGAGGGGATCGTCCGCGGCTGGCGCAACGTCCACGTCACCGACGGCGACCAGCCCTACATGAAGAACTGGTGGGTGCCCGGCCTGCAGATCGGCTTCGCCGAGTCCTTCGTCCACCAGCTAGCGGACTTCCTCGAGGGGATGGGGAAGGGCAAGCCTGTCAGCCCGACGTTCAAGGACGCCCTCGCCACCCAGTACGTCTGCGACGCGGTGCTCTCCAGCGGGAAGTCCGAGGCGTGGGAGAAGGTGAAACAGATCGGGTAGGCAGGAACGGGCAGGACAGGACGGCCGAGTACGATGACGAGCACGAGCAAGAGGAAGAGAACGGGCCCGCCGCAAGGCGGGCCCGTTTTGCTTGGCGGGCCGTCACGGACGTCGCCGTCAGGGAACGCCAAGGCGCCACGGTCGCCAAGGATGCGCCAAGACTTCGCGAATCGCGTCCTGCTGGCTACCGTCGGTCCTTCCAATAATCCAGTTTCCGGTGGAGGTGCATCACCGAAAGGATGAAGACGCCTTTGGGCTCATGGGCATAAAAGAGAACTTCATTTGTCGAACCGCTCACGGAGCCGGGTGAAGACCTCCTCGCCGGGAACAGGGCGGGCGCGACCGCCACGCAGATCGGCCAGGCGGCGCTGGGCCACCTCAACCCACTGGCGGTCGATCTCCGCATCGGGCGGGTTCAGGGACCGGAGGAGAGAATCGACCACCAGGGCCCGGTCCTCCACCGACAGGGAGGCCGCCTCCCGGATGATGTCCTGTGCGCCGCGCATGGCATGTCTCCGAAACGGACGCACACAGTGTACTTCCGAGGACACAACAAGGCAACGGCGCGAGGGGCGGGGTTCCACCCCTGCCCGGACGTCGCCGATGCGCGGAGGGGCGGGACTCCCGTCCAGCCCGGGTACGCCCGATGTCACAAGTCCTAGATCAAGGGATTCGGACCGATCGCCCGCTCAAGTTCCTTGATGAATCGATCATCGCCTCCTGGCAGAGGCTTATGGACCAGATCTCGACGCGACTCCGCCCACCCCGTCAAGTCCCCGTAAAGCGTGTGCAACCCGATGTTCATTCGGTCCAGTTCGCGAAGGGCTTCGCTGCGGATTTTGGCTGGCAGGCGGATAAGCCTTATCAGCTTATCATCGGCCTGACCATCAATCATTGCCTGCAAATTCTTTTCGAAAGGATATTCAATACTACTCGGGCAGAGAAATAATCCCTGCTGTCTTGCCAACCGAGCGTTTCTGCGAAGCGGATTGACGGGAACTACACACTTGATATTCAACTCGAATGCGAAGCGGTGGAAGACAGCCGGGACATGAAAGCTATCCCCCATCAAATTCTCGGCGAATCCCTTAAGCCAATCCAGATTGACCGCGAGGACACAGCCATCTTCGTCGTTTTTCTCAGGCCACGTGCCATCCTTGTCGGGGTGTCTTCCCCGTTTCGACAGGGCGAAATAGGCGGCCACATAAAAAGAGTATGTACAGTCGACAAGCCTAGACGGCATCCCATAGTGCCTCGCAAGAGCCATCCAATCCAGAAAGTCACCCCGTTCCGGAAGGTCTGTAAAATAATGATGGGCCTCTCTCTTGAAATCCATCAACATCCAAGACTCATAAAGCCTCCGATGTTCATCCTTTCGATTATTTCGCATTCCCGGCGATGCTCTCTCCCAAGCATCATCGAAACTGGATGTGATACTAATAGCCGTTGGCTTCTCTGCATTCTCGACGTCTTGTGTAGACTTGTTTGCACAGGAAGACTTGTTGGCATCCTCATATTCCGGCCATTTTTCCATCGCTCGATATATCAACTGCTTTGAACCATCCTCTTCAAGCTTCTTCACCTCCGAGATCAAAGCATGCCAATCCCCCTGGGTATCAATTATTTGGCTCGGTTTGAATTCCATGCTTCCCCCATAAAGGTCATCCAATTGGCGAAATCCCCGTCAATTCGCGCAATTGGCGGTCCCCCTCCCGCTCGGCGTCTTCAGCGTCTTCGGCGGTGAATGCCCTACTCGATCCCGAACTCGAGCCGATACCGCCTCGTCTCTCCAGGCTGCAATACCTGCAACGTCCCACGTTCCCTCTCTTTCGCCCTTCCCTCCACCCCGCAGTTCGCCGGCTCGAGGCCCAGCACGTACTCCCCCTGCCCGCACATCTTCCACTGCACGAACTTCGGGAGCGCCGTCGCGTCGTATTTCAGGTACGCCTTCATCCCGTTCTTCTCGTTCTCCAGCCGCGCCGTCACCGTCCCGTCCGCAGCCGGCTCCATCGCGTGGTAGTAGGCCCACTCCTTGAAGCCCGCCGTCGGCGGCAGGAAGCGGTCCCAGTCCGCCGTGTTCGTCCCCGGCACGACCGGCTTCCGCTCGCGCGACGGCGCGAGGATCCGCGTCTGGTCCGAGAGGAGCGGCCAGCCGAAGTTGCAGTGGTAGACGATCATGTGCTCGGCCGGGGCGTGCCCCTCGTTCTCGACGACGTCCTCGATGCAGAGCCGCGCCTCGCCCAGCTTCGCGGTGACCGTGCGGGTGAGGACGAGCTTCTCGAAGAAGACCTTCGCCTCGCGCATCCGGCCGCGGGCGGTCATGACGTAGTCGTCGCCCTCCCACCGCCCCTCGACGGACGTCCCCTCGGCGACGAGCGACGTGTACCGGCCGTGGAGTCCAAGCTCGGCATGGCCGTCCTTCCCCGGCGCACCGGCGTAGGAGAGCCCGCACGTCGCGAGGAGCCCCCCGAAGAAGACGCGGAGCCACTCGAGCCCCGCGGGGTCGTAGGCCTGCGGCGAGGCCATGCCGGGCGCGCCGTGCCAGCAGAGCGACTGGCCGCGCCAGGAGGCCTCGGGGAGGTCCATCCCGCGCGAGAGGGCGACGGCGAAGTCGAACCCGGTCCCGGTCCGGAACTCGGCCAGCTCGACGCCGGCGCCCGACCCCTCGGCCAGGCGCACGCGGCGCACGCCGGCCACCTGCTCGATCCGGCCCACGCGGGCCATCAGGTCGCGGCGGCTCATCTCCTGTCCATCGATCCGGGGCATGGGGGGCTCCTGTGCAAATCGGTGATCCGTCGGCAGGGATACGGCAGACGGGCGCGACGTCGCGCGGCGCTCAGATTACCTCCCGGGAGGAAGGGCTGGCAAGCAATTCAGGGCCATCCCGTTTTTCTATGTGGGCACCCCGGACGAACATAGAATCCGGGAACCCGCTCTGCCCGGGCCGGCGGAATTTCCCGTTTTCCATGAAACACGCGGCCGGCGACCCGCCTTGGATCCAGGAGCCCCCGATGGACAAGGACGACCTGCTGAAGCTCTTCATCGACCATCGGACCATGCTCTACGCGTTCATCCACGCGCTGGTCCGGGACCCCCACGGGGCGGAGGACGTGTTCCAGGAGACGACGATGGTGCTCTTCCGGGAGGCGGATCAGTTCCAGCCGGGGGGCAACTTCGGCGCGTGGGCCCGCTCGGTGGCGCGGAACCGGATCCACGAGCACGTCCGGAAGCGCAACCGTCTCCAGCCCCTCTCGGCGGCGGCGGAAGCGGCCCTCGCGGACCGCTGCCAGGAGACGCGGACGGAGTGGTGGCGCGATCGGCGCGAGGCCCTCTTCCACTGCCTGAACGCAGTCCAGGGCAGGCTTCGCAGCATCCTGGAGCTCACCTACGGCCAGTCCCGGACCGCGGAGCAGGTCGCCGAGACCCTCGGCACGAGCCCCACCGCCATCCGGATCGCCCTCTGCCGTGTCCGCAAGCAGCTGCGGCTGTGCGCCGAGCGGAAGCTCGGCCTGGATGCCTGACATGACGAACGCCCCGGACCCCCTCGAGACCCGGATCGACGGCTACCTGAACGGGACGCTCTCCGACGCGGAGCGCGCCGCGCTCGACCGGGCGGTCGCGTCCGACCCGGCCGCGGCCCGCGCGCTCCTGGAGGCGGTCACCGACGAGTCCCTCCTGCGGGAGCTGCTCGGCGACGCCGAGCGGCTGCGCGCCGGGGCGCCCGACGCGGAGTCCCCCGGC
>CAYUME010000221.1:672-7394 GCA_964445475.1 uncultured Planctomycetia bacterium | reverse complement strand
CCCTGGATGAAGGCCTCCTGGCAGATGTCGTCGGCCAGCGAGGGATCGCGGACCAGACCCAGGACATAGGCGTGGAGCATGTCCCGGTGCTCGGCGACGAGGATCCGGTAGAGATCGAGCTCGGCCATGGGGATGCCGCGGGGAGGTGCGGCCCTCCGGGGATCAGAGGGCCTTCAACATAATAGATGACAAGGGATTCGCGAAGGGAATTGGGAGGAAGCCCCGCCGGACGCGCGGCGCGCGACCGGCGGGGCGGACGGCGTCACGCCCCGAACTTCTCGAGCTTCCCGGCGTGGGCGAGCGCGAGCGGCATGAGCTCCTTCGAGAGGATCGTGCCGATCTGGCCGGATCGGCAGGAGACCTCGTCGAAGGGCCTTCCGTCGCCGCCGCGCAGGTGCGGCGCGGCCATGAGCACCGGCACGGGATGCCAGCTGTGGGCCTTGAGCGTCGGGGGCGTCGAGTGGTCGCCGGTCACGAGCAGGACGTCCGGCTTCGCCGCCAGGAGCGCCGGGATCGCCGCGTCCATCTCCTCGATCCGCTTGACCTTCCCCGCCAGGTCCCCGTCCTCGCCCGTCTTGTCGGTGTACTTGAAGTGGGCGAAGACAAAGGTGTGGTCCTGCATGGCCTTGGCGGACTCGGCGCAGACGTCGGCGGCGGTGGTGGGGCGGGAGACGACGGGCATGCCGAGGAGGCGGGCGACGCCGCGGTACATCGGGTAGCCGGCGACGGCGGCGGGCTTGACCTTCCAGCGCTCGGCGAAGGTGGGCCAGTCGGGGGCCTTGGCGAAGCCGCGGGCGAGGATCATGTTCGCCTTCGGCTCGTCCGCCAGGATCCTCTTCACCTGCAGGATGAGGTCGGCCACCTGGTTGGCGGTCTTCGAGTTGTTGAAGGGCGGTCGGTTCGCCTCGAGGGGGGCGACGCCGGTCTGCTGGGGGTCGGTCTCTCCGATCTTGTCGTCGAGCCCGTCGCCGCGCAGGATGAGGACGGCGCGGTGCTCCGCCTCGGTCTCGAAGAAGACCTCGACGCCGGCGGGGGGCTTGAGGGCCGCCTTGATCTTCGCGAGCACCCGGCGGTTCTCCTCGTCGGGGATGCGGCCGGCACGCCGGTCGGTGACCTTGCCGGCCTTGTCGATCGTGCAGAAGTTGAGGCGGGCGGCGACGTCGCGGCGGTCGAGCGCGAACTCGATCCCGAGGGCGCTGAGGACCCCGCGGCCGACTTGGAAGGCGATCGGGTCGTAGCCGAAGAGGCCGAGGTGGCCGGGGCCGCTGCCGGGGGTGACGCCGACGGCGACGGGGACGAGGAGGCCGAGGGCGCTCCGGGCGGCGAGCGCGTCGAGGTTCGGCTTCTTCGCGATCTGCAGCGCCGTGCCCCTCCCGGCGTTGTCGCAGTCGCCGAGGCCGTCCATCACCAGCAGCACGACCCGCTTGTCGTTCGGGGTGGCCAGGGCGCTGAGCAGGGTCCCGTAGGCGTCGTCCATGGTGTTGCTCCTCGAGTGAGGGGGTCGGGTCGCGACCGGCGGGCGGACAGTCTACGACACGAGCGGGCGGGAGACAACGGTTTTGCGGCCGGCAGGCGCGGGTCCCCGGTCTCGCGCTACGACCCGTCGTCCATCCGGAGCGGCGCCGAGGGGTTGTGGAGGAGGGCCTTGAGCTTTTCCTTGGAGTCGTCGTGACGGTCGACGTAGCGGGTGCGGATCTCCTGCACCCGCTCCTTCTCGGCCAGGAAGGTCCGGACGGCGTCGCGGTCGTAGAGGACGCCGGCGCCGTCGCGCAGGATCCCGAAGGCCTCGGAGACGGGGACGAGATCCCGGTTGGCCCGCTTGGTGGTCATGGTGTCGAACTCGTCGGCGACGGCGACGATGCGCCCTTCGAGGGGGATCTCCTCCCCGCGGAGGTGCCGGGGGTAGCCGCGGCCGTCGAGCCGCTCGTGGTGTGTCCAGGCGACGAGGGCGGCGGCCTTCAGCAGCTCGGTCTCGGAATTGGCGAGGATCTGGTGCCCGATTTCGGCGTGGCGCTTGAGGATCTCGGTCTCCTGGGGGGTGAGGACCTGGCGCTTGAGGAGGATGGCGTCGGGGATCCCGATCTTGCCGAGGTCGTGCATGATGGCGGCGACGCGGAGGATGTCGACGCGCTCCTCGTCGAGGCCCATGCCGCGGGCGATGAGCTCGACGTAGGCGCCGACCCGCTGGAGATGCTGCGGGGACTCGTCGTCGCGGAACTCGGCGGCGGAGACGAGGCGGGCGATGAGCTCCTCGCGGGAGTGGCGGATGGTCCGCTCGGCCCGCTCGAGGCGGTCGACGGCCGCCTCGAGCGCGTCCGTCTTCGCCTGCAGCTCGGTCGAGCGTGCTTCCAGCGACGCGGTCCGCTCGCGCACCAGCCCCTCGAGCGCCTCCCGCTGGTCCCGGGCCACCTCGAGGCGGACCCGGGCGGCGTTCCGGACGCGGTCGGCCTCGCGGGCGAAGTAGGCGACGAAGATCGAGAGGACGAAAAAGAGGGCCGTGTGGATGAGGAAGGACTCCGAGCCGAACAGGGCGACGCCCGAGACGCCCCGGAGGCTCAGGAAGGTGTAGAGCGAGCCGACCACGATTGTCGTGTAGAAGGCGCTCGCGACGGTGCGCGTCACCGCCGCGATGAGCAGGGTGATCGCCAGCAGGACGTAGAAGACGTTCGATCCCCCGCCGAGGAGGACCATCATGTAGGTGAGGACGGCCCCGTCGAAGAGGAAGAGGGCGGAGGAGGCACGGAACGACTTGAAGATGTCCGTCCGCTCGAAATGGTAGACGACGTTGGAGACGAAGTAGACGCCGGCGGCGAACCAGAACTGCCAGGGGAGGTCGCCCTTGGTCGCCTCGGTGTACGAGAGGCCGACGACGCCGAGCAGCAGGAGGAAACGGAGGGTGCGGATGAGACGCTTGCGGCCGCGGGCCTCGTCCGACATCAGTTCGTTCGCGGCACCGGGTGCGGGGGACGCGTTCGAGGCTGCGGGCGGGGCGTCGGTTTGATCGGTCATGACATCATGGTATAGCACATAAACCATGATTGCAACTCTCGGTGACGTCCGCAGGGCGGGGCGTGCCCCCCCTCGCCGGAGCGGCACCGGGCTTGTCCGCAGGCGGCCGGGCGGCCTATAATCGATCGTCCCCTCTGGAGGTCTCCCCATGCGCATCCTTTTCCTCCTCCTCGCCGTCGCCGTCCCCGCCGGTGCGGACCCGGCTCCGGGGCCAGCCGGCGTGGTCGACGCGATCGCCTACGCGGACGACGCCGCGGCGCGGGCGGCGTGGACGCCGATGGCCGGGTCGCCGCCCGTCTCGGTCGTCGCTCGCGACGGCCTTCGCGCCCTCCGGATGCCGTGCCCCTTCGCGGGCACGCGGATCGAGCGCGCCTCCTGGGACCTCTCCGTCCGGCTGGACCTCGCCGCCGCCCGCGGCGTCTCCTTCCGACTCCGCTGCCCGGACGTCTCGCCGATCTCGGGCTTCAGCCTCTACTTCCGCAGCGGCAGCGGCTGGTACGCCGCGGCCTTCGCCCCCGCCACGCGGGACGGCTGGGACACGATCGAAGTCGACAAGGAGGAGACGAAGATCGAGGGGGCGCCCGCCGGCTGGGGGCGGATCGACGCGATCCGTCTCTCCGCGTGGCGCGGGGCGGACCGGGACGCGGAGCTCTTCCTGGCGGACCTCCGCGTGACCGGCCGCGATGCCCGCATGGCCGTCGTCCGCGGCGATTCCGTCGCGCGGTCGGCCCCCGACGAGACGGAGTCGGTCCGGATCTACACGCAGTCGGTGACGCAGGGACTGAAGGAGGCGGGGCTGGCCTACGTGGTCCTGAGCGACCTCGACACGTCGGCCGCGACGCTCGCGGGGCGCCGGGTCGCGATCCTGCCCCACAATCCGTCGATGCCGGCAGCGGCGGCAGGCGCCCTTGCGGGCTTCCTGAAGGGGGGCGGGAAGCTGATCTCGTTCTACGCGATCCCCGGCCCGGTCGCGGCGGCCGCCGGGATCGAGGCCGGGGCGCACGTGCGCGAGCCCCGCCGGGGATTCTTCGACTCGATGCGGTTCGCCGGCCCCCGTCCCGCGGGGATGCCGGCGTCCGTCCCCCAGCGCTCGTGGAACATCCGGGACGCGAAGCCGGCGGCAGGGCGCGGCCGCATCGCGGCGGCCTGGCACGACGCCGACGGCGCCCCCACCGGCCACGCGGCCGTCGTCCAGACCGACGCCGGCTTCCACGTCACGCACGTGCTGATCCCCGGGGAGGGGGCGGAGAAGCGCCGGATGCTGCTGGCGATGGCGGGCCATCTCGACCCGGCGCTGTGGGGCGAGGCGGCGCGGGCCTCCGTGGAGCGCACCGGGCGGATCGGCCCGCATGCGGACTTCGACGCCGCCCGGAAGGCGATCGCCGAGGCGGCGCGGGGGGACGCGGCGGCCCTCGCCGCGCTCGACGCCGCGGCGACGCGCCGCGCCGCCGCCGCCGACCACGCCGCCGCGGGAACGTTCCCGGCGTCGCTTGCCGCCTCCGAGGAGGCGCAGCGGCTCCTGCTCGAGGCCTACTGCCGCGCCCGGCGGCCGGTCCCGGACGAGCGGCGCGCCTTCTGGTGCCACACCCCCGAGGGCGCGGGCGGGCTCGACTGGGACGAGGCCGTCCGCCGCCTTGCCGCGAACGGATTCACCGACCTCATCCCAAACATGCTCTGGGGCGATGCCGCCGCCTTCCCGAGCGACGTCCTCCCCGTCATGCCCGAGATCCGGACGAAGGGCGACTGCCTCGCGGCCTGCCTCGCGGCCTGCAGGAAATACGGCGTCCGGTGCCACGTCTGGAAGGTGAACTGGAGCCTCTGGGGGCGGGCGCCGAAGGAGTACCTCGACGGGCTGCGGCGCGACGGGCGCCTCCAGGTGAAGTACGACGGGTCTCCGAACCCCTCCTGGCTCTGCCCCTCGAACCCGGCGAACCGGAAGGTCCAGGTCGACTCGATGGTCGAGATTGCCGCGCGCTACGCGGTCGACGGCATCCACTTCGACTACATCCGCTACCCCGACCGGGACGGCTGTTTCTGCCCGGGATGCCGTGAGCGGTTCGAGGCGGCGGTCGGCGCGACGGTCGCCCGGTGGCCGCAGGACCTGCGGTCGGCCCCGGCGCTGGAGGCGGCATGGAACGACTTCCGCCGGGAGCAGATCACGACGATCGTCGCGGCCGTGAGCGAAGGGGCGCGGAAGGCGCGGCCGGGGATCCAGGTCTCCGCCGCCGTCTTTCCCAACTGGCCCGTCGACCGGGACCTGGTCGGGCAGGACTGGAAGCTCTGGTGTGAGCGGGGGTATCTCGACTTCGTCTGCCCGATGGACTACACGCCGCACGACGCGGCGTTCGAGAGCCTTGTCACGCAGCAGGCCGGCTGGGCGGGGAAAGTTCCCCTGATGCCGGGCATCGGGCTGAGCTGCTGGTCTCCGCCGGACGACGTCGTCCGGCTGATCGGGAAGATCGAGATCGCGCGGCGGCTGAAGACGGCGGGGTTCACGGTCTTCGACTATTCGCCGGCGTCGACGCAGGCCGTGCTGTCGCTCAGCGGGCTCGGGATCACGAGGCGGGATTGAGGCGGCAGGCGCCAGACGCGCCCAGGGGGAAGAGGCCAGGCCGCTTTTCCGTCGGCCGCCAGGCGGCGGCCGCCGCCGTCCGGCCTACGCCTCGGCGCTGTTCGTGGCGCCATGGCGGCTCCCTTCCGTTGTTCCCACCAGCCGCTGCATGTGGACCGCATCGAGCCAGCGGCCGAACTTGAATCCGACCTCGCGGAGGCGGCCGACCTCGGCGAAGCCGTGACGGAGGTGGAGGCGGATGCTGACCGGCTGGTCGGCGCAAATGGCGGCGACGACGGCGCGGTGGCCGAGACGGGAGGCGCGGTCGAGGAGATCGGCCAGCAGCCGGGAGCCGATTCCGCGCCCGAGGCGGTCGGGGTGGACGTAGACGGAGTCCTCGACCGTGTGGCGCCAGCCGGGGCGGCCGTTGTAGGCGGAGAGGGAGGCCCAGCCGACGACGGCGCCGGCCTCCTCCGCGACGATCACGGGGTGGCTGTCGTCGTGCGCCGCGAGCCACGCCCGTCGCCCGTCCGCCGTCTCCGGCGCGTCCTCCCAGATGCAGGTGGAGTGCCGGACGTAGTGGTTGAAGATGGCGTTGATGCCGTCGAGATCGGCGGCGGTGGCGGGGCGGACGCGGGGTTCCATGCGATGCGCACCCCCTAGCTGCCCTGGTAGATGTCCACCAGGAAGACGACCGTCTCCCCCTTGGCGGCGTTGGCGATGGCGTGGGGGAGGTCGGCGCGGTAGTGGGCGGAGTCGCCGCGCCGGAGCTCGACGGAGTCGGGCCCGCTGGCGACGCGGGCGGCGCCCTGCTGGACGGTGACGAACTCGCGGGTGCCGGCGAAGTGGGCGGCGCTGCGCAGCGACCCGCCGGGGCGCAGCGTCACCTCGTAGATCTCCACCTCCTTCTCGAGGTGGAGCGGCGACAGGGTCCGGATCCGGCAGTCCTTGTCGGAGCGGAAGTGGAAGGTCCGATCGTCGGCGCGGATGACGTCGATGCCGGAGGCGGCGCCGGGGAGGTCGACGAGGTCGCCGAGGGTGATGCCGAAGGCCTGGCCGATGCGGAAGGCGACGGCCAGCGTCGGGTTGGTGCGGTTGCGCTCGATCTGGCTGAGCATGGATCGGCTGACGCCGCAGGCGGCGGAGAGCTGCTCGAGAGTCC
>CAYUME010000221.1:0-662 GCA_964445475.1 uncultured Planctomycetia bacterium | reverse complement strand
TCTTGCGGCGAAGATCGCGGACCCGCTCGCAGAGGCGGCGGCTGACGAGGTCCGGGCTGGCGGGCTTCGGGGCGGGCGGGCGGGACATGGAGATTCCTTCATGATGGAGGCTGTTCTTGCTTAACGAACGGGGCGGGTGGATTATAACGGAAATCGTTCCGTTATAAAGAAGAAGTGCGCCGTCCGGCGGAACCGGCATGGCGCCGGCCGCACGCGGACGCTCCGTACTCAACGACGTCCCTCCCCCCCCAGGCACCAGAGGGTCGTCCCGCCATCGATCCTCCGCGTCCGCACGTAGAGCCGTCCCTCCGCGACGGCCGGCGACGCGTCGGTCCGGCCGCCGGGCTTGAGCATGCCGGCCGGCGCGAACCGGTCGCCCGCGCGGAGGACGTGGAGCGTCCCGTCGCGCTCCGTGAAGAGGACGCGCCCGCCCGCCGCAACGGGCGCGGCGAAGAACGTCCCGCCGAGCTTTCCGGTCCAGATCGGCTTTCCCGTTCCCGCCTCGTAGCAGGCCGCCGTGCCCTCCTCCGAGACGCCGTAGAGGCGCCCGCCGTACGCGACGGAGGCGGCGACGCGCGCGAAGCGGGCGCCACCGTCGGCCAGGAGCGTCCAGGCCGGGACCGCCCCCCAGACGTAGGTCAGGCTCGGGGAGCGGGCATGGA
>CAYUME010000220.1:0-7395 GCA_964445475.1 uncultured Planctomycetia bacterium | reverse complement strand
CAGGCCGGCGAGGGCCAGGCGGTGCTCAACTTCCTCACACCCCTCAACCAGATCGGGCAGACGGGCGCGACGCCGCGCCACCCGAAGGGGCTGGCGACCTGCTGCCACGGCGAGGAGCCGCATACCATCGGCTGGCGGTTCATCACCCAGCGGCGCGCGATCAACCTCGACCCGAACTGCGGCTGGGCGCGGGGCAAGGCGGACGTCCTCTACGTGGCGGACGTCTTCGAGGTGATGGCGAAGGTGAACGCCTTGCTCTAGAGGGACAAACCACGGAGGCCCGGAGGGCACGGAACGGAGAAATGGGGAACCGCAGATGAACGCAGATGGACGCGGAAGGCGTCCCCATCGCTCCTGCCCTGCCCCGGTCCTCGCCCTTGTCCTGATCGCCCCCCTGCCGGCCTTTCCCCGCGACGTCGCCGTCGACCCCGCGAAGACGCTCCAGACCTTCGACGGGTGGGGGACCAGCCTCGCCTGGTGGGCCCACCTGGTCGGAGGGATGGACGACGCGAAGATCAATGAGGCGGTGGACCTGCTGACGGACCCCGTGGCGGGGCTCGGGTTCACCGTCTTCCGCTACAACCTCGGCGGCGGCGACGACCCCGCCCACCGCCACATGCGGCCCGGCGGGGACATCCCGTGCTTCCAGCCCGCCCCCGGGAAATGGGACTGGACGGCGGACGCCAACCAGCGGAAGGTCCTGCTGCGGATCCAGGCGAAGGTGAAAGACGGCCTCTACGAGGCCTTCTCCAACTCCCCGCCGTGGTGGATGACGCGCAGCGGCTGCTCGTCGGGATCGGCCGACGGCGGGACCAACCTGAAGCCGGACCGCTTCGACGACTTCGCGGACCACCTCGTCGAGGTCGTCCGCCATTTCAAGACGGCGTGGGGCGTGACGTTCCGGACGCTGGAGCCGACGAACGAGCCCGACGCGACCTGGTGGAAGGCGAACGGCCGGCAGGAGGGGTGCCACTTCGACCCGCCGGAGCAGGCGCGGCTGATCGAGGCCTGCGCGGCGAGGCTGAAGGCGAAGGGGCTCCCGACGGGCGTGGCGGCCAACGACGCCAACAACATCGACGCCTGCCTCGGCGCGCTCCAGTCCTTCCCCCCCCGGACCCTCGCCGGCCTCGCCCGCATCAACACGCACTCCTATTTCGGCGGCAAGCGGCGCGAGCTGGCGGCCCTCGCGCGGCGCCTCCGGAAACCCGTCGTCCAGTCCGAGACGGGCCCGCTCAACATGAAGGAGAAGAACACCGTCGTCGCCCTGGCGCAGCGGACGATCCGGGACCTGCTGGAGATGGAGGCGACCGTCTGGTGCAACTGGCAGTTCATCGACGACCACCCCGCGTGGGGGTCGCTGGTCGCCGACTGGAAGGCGGGGACGTGGCGCGTGGGGCGGAAATTCCACATGGAGGCCCAGTTCAGCCGCTTCCTCCGACCGGGCTTCGCGATCCTGGAGACGCCCGCCGCCGACACCCTGGCGGCGCTGGACCCGAAGGGGACGACGCTCGTCCTCGTCGCGGTGAACGCGGGGGACTCGGAGGAGGCCTTCGCGGCGGACCTGTCGAAGTTCCGGACGGCGGGGCCGCAGGCCGAGGCGCACCGGACGTCGGACGCCGAGGCGTGCCGGGCGGTCGGCCCGGTGGCGGTCGTCGGGGGGCGCCTGCGGGCGGCGCTCCCGAAGGCGTCGATCACGACGTTCGTGGTGCCGGTGCGGCGGTAGCGCCCCCGCCGCGCCTCAGTCGTACCGGTAGACCCGCACGCGCAGGATCCTCGGACGGGAAGGGTCGAGGAAGGCGTTGTCGGTGTTCGGCGGAAGCTTCGCGACGTGGTGGGCGCCCGTCTCGTCGCCGTTGAGCCGCATCTCCGTCACCCACGCCCCCTTCTCGGGCCGCCCCAGCTCCACGCTCAGGATGCCGGCGTTGCGCCGCGGCCCGGGGGCGGTCGCCGAGAAATTCACCTCGAGGCCCCAGCCCGCCACCAGGAACTCCTCCGCGCCGGTCTGGAGGACCAGCCCGTAGGCGGCGTCCTTCGACGGGCGCCGCTTCATGTACCGGACGTTCGCGCGCCAGCCGTCGAGCTCGACCGGATTCTCGGGCGCCTCCTGACCCGGGTCCTGCTGGTAGATCCCGCGGAGGCGGTTCGTGCCCTGCGCGGCGGCGATCGCCGGGAGGAGCTGGCCGAGGACGGCGTAGGCCTCGTCGAGCGGGTGCTTCTCCGGGTCGACGTGGTCGATGCCGAAGGGGGCGAAGCCGATGGCGCCGTGCTCGGCGACCGCCCAGAAGGCGCGGGCGGCGGCGTCGGGATCCGTCCGCGCCTCGGGGATGAAGAGCGGGTTCCCCTGCTGCGTGTACTCGGCGCAGATCCCCTTGAAGTCGGGCAGGTAGATGTCGGGCGCCAGCAGCGCGATCTCCGGCGCGGCGGCCTTCCAGACGTCCATCACGTGGGCCAGCGGCCCGCCGACCGGGTAGTGCCCCGGCTTCCAGTCGGGGCCCCGCAGCCAGGCGTTCGCGTACATCGGCAGCGGGTACTCCGCCTTCCCGGCCTTCGCCACCGCGTTGAGGTACGCGGCGTAGTGCCACGCCATGAAGATCTCCTCGGACGGGAAGCCCTTCCCGAAGACCTCCGCCCACGTGCCGGAGGCCTTGAAGCCGGCCTGCTCCCAGTGCCCGCGCAGCTCGGGGAGGAGGGCCTCCTTGTTCTTCTGGAGGTAGGCCGTCAGCTCGGCGGGAACGGGCCCGTTGTACTTCTCGTCGCCCAGCGGCGAGAGGTCGCGCGGCTCCGGCTTGATCCCGACCTCGTTCTCGACCTGGATCATCACGACGGTCCGCTCCCGGCCGTCGACCTCGCGGAGGTGGCGCATGAGGGCCGCGAAGGCGCGCGCGTCGGCCTTCCGGTTCTCCTCGCTCAGCGGCGTGAGGATGTCCTTCGTGTTCCGGTTGGAGGAGCCCAGGCAGCGGGGGAACCGCTTCGTGTCGCGCAGGACCCACCCCGGGCAGTAGCTCGAGACGCCGTTCTTCCAGCTGCCGAACCAGATCAGCACGAGCCGGATCCCGGCGGCGCGGGCCTGCCGGATGAGCCCGTCCACGAGGGCGAAATCGAACCGGCCCTCCTCCGGCTCGACCAGCTCCCAGGAGGCGGTGCCGATGACGGCGTTCAGGTTCAGGGCCTTCAGGCGCGGCCAGAGGGACTCCATGTAGGCCAGCCCCGTGGCGCTGGAGTTGTGCAGCTCCCCGGCGAGGAGGACGAGGGGCTTGCCGTCGACGATGAGCTGGGTCGCCGTGCCCTGCTTCGTGAGGTGCGGGAGGGCGGCGTCCTCCGCGCGGGCGGCGGGGAGGGCGGCGGCGAGGGCGAGGAGGGCGGCAAGAGGGAGGGCGGGACGATGCATGGCTCGGCTCCCGAGATGGCGACAAACCACGGAGGCGCGGAGAGAACAGAGGATGGACAGATATGCCCGCAACCGGCGCGATTAGGCGGAGCTCAGCGGACCCGCTTCAGCGCCTTCATCCACTCGGCGCAGCGCGCGGGCCACTGCGCCACGTCGCCGCCGTGGACGCCCAGGCCGAAGCCGTGGCCGCCCTTGTCGTAGAGCTGGAGCACGTGCGGGACGCCCGCTTTTTCGAGCGCCTTCGCGAACGCCTGGCTGTTCTCCACCTTCACCGGGTCGTCCTTCGCGTGGACCAGGAACGTCGGCGGCGTCTGCGCGTCCACCTGCAGCTCGTTCGAGTAGGTCTCGAGGCGCGCCCGGTCGGCGTCCTTCCCCAGCAGGTTGTTCCGCGAGCCGGCGTGCGTGAACGGCTCGACGAGGGAGACGACGGGGTAGACGAGGATCGCGAAGTCGGGCCGGCACCCCTGGCGCTCGACGGGATCCGCCGCGCCGGGCTTCCCGGCGTCGTGGTGCGTCGCGGCGGTCGAGGCGAGGTGGCCGCCGGCGGAGAAGCCCAGGATCCCCACCTTCGCGGGGTCGATCCTCCACACCGCGGCGCGGGCGCGGCAGGTCCGGATCGCGCGCTGGGCGTCCTGGAGCGGATACGGCAGCGCGTCCTTCGACTCGGCGGGGCGCGGCATGCGGTACTTCAGCACGAGGCCGGCGACGCCGAGGGTGTTGAGCCACCGCGCGACGTCGTGCCCTTCCAGGTCGATGGCGACGCCGCCGTAGCCGCCGCCGGGGCAGATGACGACCGCCGCGCCGGAGGCCTTCTCCGGCTCCGGCAGGTGGACGGTCATCGTCGGCCACTTCACGTTGCTGATGAACCGGTTGGGGAGGTCCTTGTTGAGGACGCCCTTGGGGATGTCCTTGACCTGCTCCTCGCTCGCCAGCGTCCCGGCGTCGCGGTCCGGCCAGACGGGAAGGACGAGGGGCTCGGCGGCGTAGGCGGACAGCGCGAGCGCGACCGAAACGAGCGCCCACCCGGCCTGCTTCATCATCCCGGCCCCCTTTCGCCACGGCTATTGACTCGCACGCGTGATCGTACTCGGTCGTCACCCCGGTCTGTCTTCTATTGCGGGTCGTATCCCTTGATCTCCCGCACCCAGATGTTCCGGTACCGGACGGGGTTGCCGTGGTCCTGGAGGGTGATGGGGCCCCGGGGCTCGTGCGGGGCGTACTTCGACACGGCCCGGTGCGCGGTGGGCCCGTTGAGCGCCACGTGGTTGTGGATGACGACGCCGTTGTGGAAGACGGTCATGTAGGCGGGGGACTCGAGAGTCCCGTCCCTGAAGCGAGGCGCGGTGAAGATCGCGTCGAAGACCTGCCACGCGCCGGGCTTGCGGCAGGCGTTGACGAGCGCCGGGTATTGGCCGTAGACCGCGCCGGCCTGGCCGTCGGCATAGATCCCGCCCCGGTAGGACTCGAAGACCTGGAGCTCGTAGCGTCCGAAGAAGTAGATCCCGCTGTTGCCGCGGTTGTAGGCGTCGCCGCGCGGCGGGTCGGGCGTGGCCCACTCGATGTGAAGCTGGATGTCCCCGAAGGCGTCCTTCGTCCGGATGTCGCCGCCGGCGGACTCCGCGTATCCGTTCTCGACCTTCCAGGGCGCGGCCCCGCCGCCTTTCACGGCGACCCACTTCGCAAGATCCTTGCCGTCGAAAAGGACGACGGCGTCGGACGGCGGCGTCCCGGGCTCGGTCGGCGGGACGCCGATGCCGGGATCGACGTCGGGCGGCTGGGGGCGTTCGATGTCGTGGACGCGCCATTTCTGACCGGGGATGACGGGGGTGTCGGTGTAGCCGTACTTTTTCGGGGCGTCGGCCGCCGGTGCGGAGGCGGCGAGGGCAAACAGGAGCAGGCCGGCGAGGGCGGGGCGGTTCATGGGGACCTCGGGAATAGAAGCGTGGAAGGGAGGAGACACGGCAGGGCGAATGTACCGCGCCGGGGGGCCGGCGGCAACTGTTTGCCGCAGGGCGGCTTTTGCTGGCGGCAGCCGGAGACGCCGGTTAGCATGCCGCCACATCCATGAAAGGAGGCTCCCATGACGACGCGGATCCCGTGGCTCGGCGCGGCGGTGGCGGTGGCGTCCCTCCTCCCGGCCTGCCAGTCGTCCGACAAGGCCCCGGCGGAGCCGGCGGGCGAGTTCTCCACCCTGACGATGGACCTCGGCACGGTGGTCGGCGACCTCGAGGCGTCGGCGAAGTTCTACACGGAGGCGATCGGCTTCCGGGAGGTCCCCGGGTTCGACGTGCCGGCCGCGATGGGCGGCGACGCGGGCCTGACCGACGGCAAGTCTCCCGTGCACATCCGCGTCTTCACGCTGGGCGAGGGGCCGGGAGCGACGAAGCTGAAGCTGATGCAGTTCAAGTCGGCGCCGGGGGCGAAACCCGACAACGCGTACATCCACTCGACGCTCGGCTTCCGCTACCTGACGATCCGCGTGAAGGATCAGAACGCGGCGGTGGCGCGCCTGAACAAGGCCGGCGTCAAGATCCTCGCCAAGGGCCCGTACCTCCTGCCCGAGGGATTCCCGAAGGGCGTGTACCTCACGTGCGTGAAGGACCCGGACGGGAACAGGGTGGAGCTGGTGGGGCCGAAGCAATAGCGGGCGCCGAACGGATCCACGACGTGCCGAAAAGGGCGGCGCGAAGCGCCGCCCTTTTCTTTGTCGTTACCGCGACCGGAGCGCAGCCAGGTACAGGCACGCGTCGTCGAAGAACACCGTTCCCGTCGCGAGTCCGCAGGCGTTGAGCAGGACCTGGAACCGGATGGAGGCCGCCTCCGGGGGGACGACCGCGACGAGGCGGGCTTCGACGAACGCGTCGACGGAATCGCCCGCCCAGAGAAAGCGGCGCTCCGCCGCCGCGGTCTCGCGCCCCGCCGCGTCCCGGAAGACGACCTTGAGGATCGCACACTGGCGGCCGCGCAGCGGGTCGTCCGCCGGCTGCCGGGCGCGCACGGCGACGATCACCCGGCGGCCCGCCCGCGGGCCGACCGCGACCGTCTGGCCGACCCACGGCCAGAGCCGGTTGCCCAGCGCCCGGACGCGGACGGCGGAGGTGCCGTTCGCCCCCGCCCCGGCCGCGCCGTCGGCATGCCCCGGCGTCCCCTGCCACGCCGGCCCGCCCGCCCGCGGCTCCGCTTCGTCCGGGGCGCATCCGGACTCGAAGCCCGGGTCGGCCAGGAGGTTGGCCGGCGCGCGGTCGGAGACCGCCGGGGGGGCGAGGAGGGCGGCGAAGTCGTCGAGGCGCGGCGGCACCGGGATCGGGCGACGGTCGTCCCCCACGCGGACGGCGCCCCCGGCGTCCACGAACGTCGGCTCGTCGTCCACGGTCACGACGATCGCCCCGCGGAGCGACGCGGCGAAGACGTGGAGGCCGGGCCCGGCGGCGACGGCGAGCTCCGCCCCGAGGCCGGCCAGCGTGACGCCGGGGGTCTCGACGACGACTCGGGAGTCCTTCGAAGGGCAGCGAAGGAGCAGGCGGCCGCGGCGGCGGACGAGCCGCAGCGGGCCGGGGATCTCGAGCTCGGCGGGCCCCAGGACGGCGGCCGAGGCACCCGCCCCCAGGCGGAACTCCGCAATCCCCGCCTGCAGCCGCATCGGCCCCGGGGGCAGCTCGCCGCCGCGCAGGATCAGGTCGACGTCCGGGTCGGCCCATCGGGCGTCCGTTGCGGCGGCGAGCATGGCGGGCGGGACGGCGAGGCCCGCGCCGCGGCGGGGAAGGAGGCGGGCGGCGAGCATCGCGAGGAGGAGTGAGCCCGCGACGAGGGCGACCAGCCGGAAGCGATGGGCCCGCGCGCGACGGGCGGCCGCGGCCTCCTCGAACGGCGCGCCGCCGGAGGCCTCCTCCCGCAGCGCCGCCCGGAGCTGGTCGTGGAGGACCGCCGCGCGCGCAAAAGCCCGGGCGTGGGCGGGATTCGCCCGGAGCCAGGCCCCGAGCCGGGCCTGCTCGTCCGGCGTCAGGCCG
>CAYUME010000219.1:0-7403 GCA_964445475.1 uncultured Planctomycetia bacterium | reverse complement strand
CCCGAGGCCCCGGACCGCCCGCTCGACCGCGCCCAGCGGCGCCCCCGCATCGAGGAGGGCCCCCAGGAGCATGTCGCCGCTGACGCCGGAGAAGCAGTCCAGGTAGACGATCCGCGACGCGCTCATGTCCGCCCCCGAAAATTGGATTCGACCGCCACGGCCGTCGCCGGCCCGAGCCCGAGCCGGCGGGCCGCATCCCCCCCGTTCACCGCGATCTCCAGCGTGCCGGCGCCCGACACCACGGCCGCCGCCCGGCCGCGGGGGACGTCGCCGTAGGCGCCGACGACGGTGGCGATCCGCCGTCCCCGGACGACCACCGCGTCCCCGCGCCGAGCCCACGCCCCGGGGATGTTCGTCACGGCGTTCCCGAACCGGTCGACCAACAGGACCTCGCCCGAGGCGCCGGACGCCGTCAGGCGCGGCGTCCCGACCGGGAGCGTCTCCCACGCCCGGACCGCCGGCCCCAGCTTTCCCGCCGGCAGGCCGCGCGCCAGGTGCGCCGCCGCCGGGGCGAAGACATCCCGCCCGTGGAACGTCGCCGAGACGGTCGGGAGCCGGTATCGCGGCGCCTCGACCGACACGACGCGCCTCGGCGGCGCCTCGCGCAGCACGAGCGTGAGCAGCCCGTTATCCGGCGCGAGAAACGTCCCCGCCGCCGTCTCCGCCGCCAGGATCCGCCGTCCCGTCCCGACGCCCGGATCCACCACGGCGACGAAGACCGTGCGCAGGGGCAGGAAGCGGTACGCCGTCCACAGCTGGACCGCCGCCGTCCGGACGTCCTGCGGGGGGATGTCGTGCGTCAGGTCGATCGTCCGGGCCGCCGGGGCGATCCCGGCCATCACCCCCTTCATCACCCCCACGAAGGGGTCCCGGAGGCCGAAGTCGGTCAGCAGGGCGATGGACGGTGGACGGTTCACGGTTCCGTGCTCGCGCGACTCATTTCGGCCGGGGCGTGCGGGGCACCCGGTCGACCCGCGTCACCTCCTCGCGGCGGAGGCCCTGCTTCCATTCCGTCACGAGCGCCTCCGGAGGCGCGTCGCCGGTCCACCCGTCGACCAGGAAGACGTCCGTCCCGTCCGGGACAAGCCAGAGCCGCTCGCCGTCCGGGCGCCGCCAGCCGCGCCACCCCGCCGGCCCGTCCAGCCGCCCGGCGCCGTCGGCATCGAGCGGTTCGCTCAGCGCGTCCGAGAACTCGGCCGCCTCGCCCGCGTCGTCCCAGGTGGAGACCCACAGGAGCAGCATCCGCCCCCCCTCCTTCGGCGCGTAGACGTGGTACCGGTCCCCGTCCCAACCCGCCGCGAACCGGTTCGCCCCGATGCGGACGCCGCGGGCCTTGAGAAACATCCGGACGCCGAACTCGCCGAGCACGTTGCTCTCGAGTCGGGTCCAGTCCGCCTCCGGGAGGGCGGCCAGCGCCCCCCACGCCAGCCGCTGCGGGACGTCCCGCGCGTCGCCGAAGAACTTCTCGGGATGGAGCACCTGCTCGGTCGACGCGGGCAGGTCGGCATAGAGGGCGTCGACGCGGGGCCACCCGCCCTGCCGGCGGGCCTTTTGGACAAAGTGGAGCCCGGCAAAATACGGGAAGACGAGCGACTGCTTCAGGTAGTCCGGGGCCCGATCCGCCGCGCCGCCGAGCGGCATCGCGCCGGCGCCCATCCCCTGCGTCGACATCGTGTCCGCCGTCTGCCCCATCGTGCGCGCCAGCGCGTCGAACATCACGTACGTGGCGTCCCCCTCGACGACCGACTTCACCGCCATCACGAGGTCGTCGTCGTCCCGCACCTCGATCGGCAGCGTCTCCAGGTCGTAGTGCTGGTCCTGCACGGCATGCGTCAGCTCGTGGATCGCGTAGACGTCGCGGGCCTGCAGGCCGGACATCATCTCGAGAAGCCCCTCGGCGATCTTCTCCATGCCGCCGGCCGCCGCGCGGTCAACGAGGCAGAGCTCCTTCCGCTTCGGGTCGTAGAAGCCCGCGATCTGCTCGGTCAGGAGGTCCGTGAGCGTCGCCCCGAGGTCGAACCCGGGGGGGAAGAGGCCGAGCCGGATCCCGGCCTTCCGGACCGCCTCCATCCGGGCGGGCGGATACTCCTCCTTCAGCTCCTCCAGGATCCGCTCGCGCAGCTCCTTCGCCGTCCGGGTCCGGATGGGGATCGGCTGCTTGAACTCCAGCCTGCGCAGGCGGACGACCTGCCGCTGCAAGTCGCGCGCATGCCGGACCTCGGGGGAGGCGTCGTCCCCGTCGGGGGCCGGGACCGCGGGAGCGACCGCCGGCGGAGCGTCGTCCGGGACGGGTTCCGCGGCCGCCGCGCCCGCGGCCGCAAGCAGGACCAGCCCGAGGACCGCACGCCGCCCCATCCGCTCGTCCGCCCGCATCGGCAGGCCCTCCGGAGACCTGAAACGCCGGGAGGTCCACTCTACCCGCCTCGCCGGACCGGCGTCAACACTCCCCTGCCGGTCCCGGAGGAATCGGCCTGCGGGATGAACGGACAGATCGATGCAACCGGGACGCCCCGCCGAACCAATACCCTGGAACGACGCCCCTCGCCCGCCCGGCACGAACGGGGTAAAATCAGAAAAGGGGAACGCCGGGAACGACGCGCGCGTCTGGTCAGGAGAACGAACGTGCTCCACCCCGTGGCCGGGGGACGTCCCCCCGCACCAGGTCCCCGGTGTCCCATGCCCGCCGCCTGGCGACGCGCCCGCGCCGGCGCTCTCGCCGCCCTCCTGGGCGCGCTGCTCGCCGCCCCCGCCGCCCCGGAGCTCCCGCCCGCCCTGCTCAAGAAACAGCGCGAGTTCTTCGACACGGTCTACCGCCGGGAGCTCGGCAAGCTGCTCGACCGATACGGCTCCGACCTCGTCGACGCGGGCAAGGAGGCGCTGGCCGGCGGATTCCCCGAACAGGCCCGTGCCGCCCACCGGCGCATCGCGCAATACGCCCCCGCCCGGACGCCGGACCTGGCGCTCCCGCAGGACCTTCCCGAGACGAACGCCCCCGACGCCGAGGCGGCCAAGGTCAAGGCGATGGCCAACCGCCTCAAGCGCGTCGAAGACGACCACGCCAACCGACTCGTCCGCTTCGCCGAGTCGTGTTTCCAGAACGGCCTGGTCAGCCAGGCGTACGAGCTGATGTTCGAGGTCCTCAAGCACAACCCCGACCACCAGGCCGCCCGCCTCAACACGGGCTTCGTCAGGTACCGGGACCAGTGGGTCCCGGCGTTCGACGCCCTGAAGCTTCGCCAGGGCCTGGAGAATCACGAGCGGTTCGGCTGGCTTCCCCATGCCTTCCTCCCCAAATACGAGGCCGGCCAGCGATTCCTCGACGGCCGATGGGTCTCCGCCGAGCAGGAGCGCGCCGTCCGCGGCACTTGGGAGAAGGCCTGGGAGATCGAGACCCCCCACTACCGGATCCGGACCAACAAGGGGCTCGAGGAAGGCGTCGCGTTCGGCCGCCGCGCCGAGGAGCTGTATGACGTCTTCTTCCGCGCCTTCATCGGCTACTTCAACCCGAAGAAGCACGCCGAGATCCTCTTCAAGGTCGACGATCGCCCGCCGGAAAAGAAGCACCTCATCTATTACTTCGCCGCGCGGGAGGATTACGAGTCCGAGGGGAAGGCGCGGCACGGCGGGATGTTCGGCGGCAAGCTCCCCCTCGGCTACTACACCACCGCCGACCGGGCCTGTCACTTCTACCACACCGGCCGCTTCGACCTCTCGACCCTCTACCACGAGGGCGCCCACCAGCTCTTCGCCGAGTCGCGCACCGACGACGGCGGGGGCGGCGGGGGCGGCTACTGGGTCGTCGAGGGCATCGCCTGCTACCTGGAGACCTGCAGGCGGGAGGCCGGCGGCGACTTCCGCCTCGGGGACCCGCGCAACGGCCGCATCCGCCGCGCCGCCGCGCTGGTCAAGGAGTCCAAGCAGAAGCCCCTCCGCGCCCTGATGGCCATGGACCAGGACGCCTTCCTGAAGGGCGACTCGCTCGCGAACTACGACCAGTCCGCCGCCGTCGTCCTCTTCCTCATGCACGACCGCGACGCGCGCTACCGCGAGGACTTCGTCCGCCTCATCGACCAGGTCTACCGCGGCAAGGGCGGAAACCTCGACGCCTTGTCCGCGATGCTCGGGATCCCCGCGGACCAGATCGAGAAGGAGTGGCTCGAATACATGAAAGCGCTGTAGGGGGGCCGGCTCCGGTTTTCACGCCCCGGCCAAGCCCCGAATCGGGATCTACTCCACCACGACCAGCACCCCCCGCCAGCGCCGGAGAAACGCCGGCTTCTCCATCCGGTACGGGCGGGTAATGAGCGGATCCCCCACGAGCACCCCACGGTCGTCGGCCTCCAGCACGACCACCCAGTGGTCGACAAAAAAGGTGTGGGTGAGGATCGCCATGGCGGGAAGGGGACGGCGCCGGAGATCCTCCCAGCCGGCTCGCACGACGCCCACCCGGCCCCCCCGGCCCGCGAGCTTCGTGCGGAGGCCCCGGCACACGCCGAACTCGTCCGTCCCCGTCAGCGCCGTCGTGCCGCAGAGGAAGACCATCTCCCGCTCGTCAGCCGGGACGCCGCGCCGGGCCAGCATCGTCGCCGCCGCCGCCGCCCCGCAGCTGTAGTCGGTCGTCTGGCCGCAGTTCCCGTCCGGGCCGGGGACCCCGCGGAAATCCGCCGGATCGAGGGCGGCCGTCGCGACAAGCCGGCTCGCCGCGTACAGGAATAGGATCGCCGAGAAGACGGCCAGCCCGCCCCGGGCGAACCGCGTGCTCATCCGCGCCGTCCCGACGCCGAGCACGGCAAACATGAACGGAAAGGCCCACCACGGGCGGACGACCGCGTAGCAGTCGAACGGGAGGAGGGCGTAGTCGAGGTCGGGATGCCAGCGAAGCACCGCGCGCAGCACGACGCAGGCGGTCCCGACGACGGCGACGACGGACGGGACGCGCCCCGGACGCCGCGCGAGCCGGACGCCCGCCGCGTACGCGGCGGCAAAAAGCAGGAGCGCGAGAACGGTCCAGAGCCAGGCCATGTCGCGACTATACCGCGGCGGGAGGATCCCGCAAAGCCGGACAGCGACCGGCAGGCCCGTCGCGGGAGCCCCGGCCGGGGCCACGGGACGGACGACGCGCGCCCGCCGCTTGCCCCGCCCTCCCGCGTCGGGTAGGATCCGCGCCCGTTCCTCGCGAAAGGAGATGGTCGGCGTCGCCGTCTCGCGCGCGAACGGCTGCGCCTACTGCAACGCCGCCCACACGTTGACCGCGGAGAAGCCGGGAATCCCGCGCTCGACCCTCGACGCGCTCGGGACGCCGGAAACGGCCCCGATCGCCCCGCGCGAGCGCGTCGCCGTCGCCGTCGCCTTCGCGGCCGACTCGAACCACGTGCCGGACGCCCTGGTCGCGGAGCTGAAGTCGCATTTCACCGAGGGAGAGATCGTCGAGATCGGCTGCGTGGCGGGCCTCTTCAACTTCTTCAACCGCTTCAACAACGCGCTCGAGGTGGACTTGACGAAGTACGGCGGCGGATAGCTGACATCAAGGTGATCAAGACCGACGAGATCGACGCGGGGATCCTGGCGGAGCGGGTACGGGCGGACCTGTTTCCGTCGATCGCGATCCCGCCCCTGCGGATCCGGGAATTGCGGGAATGGGTGAGGAGATTTACGAGACGAAAGCCTTGGCCGGGGGAGCTCGATGAATTTCCTGAGCCCTGAGCTCATCGAGTGGATTGGGCCCCCCGGCCGTCAATAATCCTCGTGTGCCCGTGAGCACGAATAGAAGGATGGACTCAGATCCTCGGGCGGGAGGCCAGCGAGCTCGAGGCGCGGGAGTGGATTTCTGTTGAAGCGCAGCTCCGTCTCATAGAAGGACAAGGCGGGGCGGGATGCGCGGGCGAAAACGGCGCGCGACCCGCCGGGCGGCTACCGGACGACCGAATAGAGAAAGCACGTGCGGCTCTCGGGCGCGTGCCAGACGGACTCGGCCTTGCCGCCGGCGAACCGGTCGTTGATCTGGGTCTGGGGCGGCCAGCCGGCCGCCTGTCGCGCCGGCTCGCTCCGCGCGCCCCGGGCCACCGACGGCCGGTACCAGTCCATCGCCCCCGCCGGGGGGAAGTAGACGCGCCACGTGCGGGCGTCGGTCTTCCAGACGATCCGGCCGCGGACCTCCACGGCCACGAGGGTGATCCCGTACGACCCGCCCCGGCGGGCGCCGACCGTGATCACGTCGCCCCGCCCGAGCCGTCCCGCGCAGGAGAAGGCGCGCGGCGCCTCGTCCGGGCGCGTGCGGAAATCGGGCTCGTACGTCCGCAGCGGCCTGCCGTTGACGTACACGTCCGCGTCGTCGGCGCAGGACCAGTGGAACGTGACCTGGACGGAGCGGCCGGGCGCCTCCGTCTCCAGCTCCGCCAGCTTCCGCTCGATCCGGGCCGCCTGGAGGGCGTTCCGGGTCGAGGCGAGGGCGGATTGGTACCAGAAGAGGGCGCGCCCGAAGAAGCGCTCGCGATCGAGCGGGTCGCGACGCTTGCGGGCCGCCGCTTCCCACTGCTCGGCGGCCGAGACCTGCCCGTCCGCCTCCGACGGATCCCGGACCTCCCACCCCGCCGCCGCACGGAGGTCTTCGTCCGCCCCCTGCGCGAGGTGCGCCGCTGCGGCCGCCCAGTCTTCCCGCCCGCAGAGGTATCGGCCGATCGTCAGGTGGGCGTCGGGGGCGTCCGGACGGTCGCGCAAGACGGCGACCGCCTTCTCCATCTCGGCGCGCTCGCGCTCGAGCAGGGGGATCTGCTTCTCGCAGCCCCCCGCCTCCCGGAGCAGGTCCGCGTCCCGGAGCGCCTGCGCGACGGCCTTGAGCGACCGGGCGGCGGCCGCGGCCGCCTTGAACGACTCCTCCCGGAGGGCCTGCTCCAGCACGGCGGAGGCGCGGTCGGCGAGCGTCCCCAGGTCGTCCCCCGTCCTGGCGCCCTTCGTGGCGGCCGCGAGCGCCTTCGCTTTCAGGGCGACGGCCTCCACGCCTTCGACCGAGGCCTCCAGCGCGTCCGCCGCCCGGAACGCCGTGCCGAGGCCGGCCGGGAACGAGCCGAGCTCGACGACCTCGCTGAGTAAGGCAAACCGCACGGCGACGTCGGTCCCGGCGGGGATCCGCTCCGCGTCCTGGAGCAGCTTGCCGGCCAGCGCCTGGCGCGCGGCGGGATCCGCCCCCGGGCCGGAGGACGTCTTGTAGAGCGACCGGATCTCCTGCTCCGCCCTCCGGAGGTCCGCGTCGGCGGGCCGGGGCGACTTCGCGGGGGCAGGTGCCGAGCCGGCCGGCGGCAGGAGGCCCCGCGACTCGGGCGGCCGGGGCGCGTCCAGCGTGTCGGCCGGGCCCGGGTCGGGCGGCGGGGGAGGCTGGGCCGGGAGGAGCGGGGAGACGAGGAGGA
>CAYUME010000218.1:0-7488 GCA_964445475.1 uncultured Planctomycetia bacterium | reverse complement strand
CGCAAGGTTGTTGCTGTTGGAAGCCCCGCCCCTCCGGGGCGGGGAACTTCACTCCAGTTCGATCTCAAGATTGACCAGTACGGCCCAGTCCGCCGCACGACCGCTCAGGCCGATCGGCACCCCCACGCCGACCCGGATCTCGGGCTCCTCGAGCCGGAAGAAGACACCCGGGCCGAGCGCGGTCTCCGGCGACCGGCTCCCCTCCGCCTCAGACGTCAGGGCCGCCTGGAAGACCACCTCGCGGCCGAAGGGGATGTATTCGAGCGCTGCGTTGAAGAACCGTTCCGGGGCCTCGTGGTGGACTGCCTCGAGCCCGGCGGCCGCGTGAGCGCACAGGTCGTGGCGCAGCGCCCAACTGACCGCCCCGAACCCCTCGATCGCGTAATTCCGCTCGATCTCGTCCTCCTCGGTCTCCCACTCAATGACAGAGCCCGCCGAGAGCCCGGCCGCGCAGGCGAAGGCGCCGAGGTCGAGGAGGAGGTACTTGGCCTCCACCTCGACGTCGCCGGGGCGGTTCGTGCCGTTCTCCCCGTCGGGGCGCAGAAAGAGGTAGGAGTACTCGACCTCGGCCATCAGCCGGTCCGTGATGCCGTATTCGAGCTCTGCGCGGCAGTATATGTCACGGCTCTTCCGTTCCTCGTCCCGGAACCGGAGGAACTCGGCCACCAAGTTGACCTCGATCTCGCCCGCGTCCAAGACGTAGGCCGTGTTGGCCCGCAGGTGCTCGATCTCCTCCTCGCGGGGCCAGGCTTCGGCCGCGTCGCCCTCCGGATCCCGCGCGTCCTCCGGGGATGCCGTCGTCGTCATGAGCAGCAGGCTGGCCAGCGCGCAGGAGCAGAGCCGCATGGTGTCTCTCCTTTTATATCCCGGGGGGATTCGACGTCAGGATACACAGGGCAAGATGAAGGGAGTGTGAATGGCGGTCGGGGTGCAGCCTCGCATCATCGTCGTTCCGACCCGGCCGGCGGGATGAACGTCACCGTCAGTCTGGGGCGCTGGGATGGCTCTCTGGTCTCGCGGGACTTGAAGTCCATCCCGTCGGGATTGTTGTCGTGGTCGAAGAGGATCCCCTGGTTGACGGCCGGCCGGTTCACCCAGGACTGAACGACGGTCACGCCGCGGGCGTTCAGGCGGAGGGTGAGGGGCCCTTTCCCGACGTCCGCCGGCGTCATTGCCAGGGGAATGCGACCGCGGTCGCCGGGACCCTGGGTGCCCTTCCGATCCCAGGGCGTTCCGGTCGCGGCCGTCAGCCACGTGGCCGCCTCCTCGTCCCACGGCTTCAGGATCTCAAGCAGGGGGTAGGGGCGCCTCTTGACCGAGCTCGTGATCTCCAAGGTGACGGTGGCGGAGGTTACGAGGCTACCGGGCGGGATGCGCGTGAGGTCCCACCGGACGAGGGCGCAGACGTTCTGCCTCGTTCCCGAGGGGTCGTCGCTGTCGACGTAACAGGTCATGAGGGCGCCGTGGCCGCGGTCCGGGCTGTCCTGCCGGAGGGTGGTGTCCCGTGTCCCGTCGTAACCCGGATCGGGATAGAGTCCGTCCTGGAAAGAGAGGGTCATCTCGCGGCAGGGCTGGACAGTCAGCGGGCCTGCTGCCGCCGCCGTGGCGACCTGGCCTCCCCGGACGTCGACGGAGGCGCGATCGGCGAGGCGTGTCAGGCGCACGCGCCCCGACCAGACCTCGACGCGCACCGCCTCGGGGGAGACCGCCAGGGTGAGCTGCGTCCCCAGCACGAGCACCTCGGCGATCGGCGTGGCGAATCGCATCGGGCGGTCGACCGGCTGTCGGGCGACGTTCGCGGCGAGGGTGCCGTGGGCCAGTACGACCTGCCGGCCGGAGTCCTCCTCCCGGGGGGCGCTCACGCGCGTCAGGGTCGTGTCCGCCTCCACGGCCAGCCGCGTTCCATCCGGGCAGGCCAGGACCGCGCGGCTGCCGGGGCCGCCGGTGGCGATCCCCTGGCCGGGGAGCAGGGCGGCCCCCGCCCGGGCGGGCTTCGGCCCGGGCCCGGCGAGCAGGGAGACCTCGCCGTGGAGGGACTCGATCCGTGCCGCGATCGCGACCGTCTCCGCCCGAAGCGGCGGGGGGGGCGGCGGTTCGTCGTCCGGGGGGGGCGGCGGTGGCCCGTCGTCGGGAAGGGACGTCGGGGCGGTTGCCGATCCGGGCGCCGCCGGTTCACCCGGGGACGGTTCCGGCGGCCGCCGCGACGCGTTTCCCTCCGCCGGAAGGCCGGAGACCGGGGCCGGAGGGGGCGAGACGGACCGCAGGGAGCCCGGCCGGACAGGCGCCGCGTCCCGCGTGGGCCGGTCCGGGGCGTCCTGTGGAGAGGCGGTGGCTGTCGGTGTCTCTTCCGCCACGCGGGGTCGGTCGGCAAGGCGAGCCTCTTGCTGGCGCGTGCCGGTCTGGATCGCCAGGAACACCCCCGCCGCGCCGACGAGCAGGGCGGCGGCCCAGGGCAGCCAGCGCGTCCGGTCGGAGCCGTCGGCTCGCGGTGCCGTTCGGCGCGGCGGAAGCGGGGCGCGGGCGTCCAGGGGATTGGAAGGGATGGCCTGTCGCAGGATGTCGATCGCAACGGCGCCGAGGCGGGACCAGGCCTCCAGCGTCGCCCGACAGGCGGCACAGGCCTCCAGATGCGCCTCGACCTCGCTGCGCCGGTCGGCAGGGAGCTCGCCGTCGAGGTGTAGCGACATCAGGCGCTCGACCTGTCTGCAGGAATCCGTCATGGCGGTCCATCCCCGGCGGCGAACGCCCCCGGCTGTTCGAGGCAGCGGCGCAGGAGCTGGCGGGCCTTCCAGAGGCGTTCCCCGACCGATGTCAGGCTGGCGCCCCGGATCGCGCCGAGCTGGCGGTAGGACATGCCCTGGATGTGGCGCAGGATGAAGAGCTCGCGGAGCCGCTCCGGCATCCGCTCCAGGCACGCGCGAAGGCGCTCCTCGTCCATCCCTCCTTCGGCAACGGGAGGGGGCTCGGCGGCTTTCCGCTCGAGGAGGGCGGGGAGTCGCGCCTCGGATCGGCGGTACTCGCGGGCCACGTTGACGGCGATCCCGTAAAGCCAGGCCCCGATGCGGTCCGGGTCCCGGAGGGTCCCGATCTGCTGGAGGGCGCGGAGGAAGGTCTCCTGGACGAGGTCTTCCGCGTCCCGGAATCGGCCCCGCCGGGCCAGGATCGCCCCTGTGACGAAGGGGGCGTAGAGGCGGGCCACCTCCCCGAAGGCGTCCCGATCCCCCCGCTGGGCGCGCTCGACCAGATCTCGGCTCATGGCATCCGCGTCGAAAGGGGCCGGACCTCGTTTACGATTCAGGTCCGGCTCCCGCCTTCGCGCAAGGCTTCGGCGGGTCCGTCGAAGCTGCGGCCAACGGCCGCAGCGAAGAAGGAGGATCGGCGGGTTTCGCCCTGTTGTAGCTGTTGAAGCCCCGCCCCTCTGGGGCGGGGTACCTCACTTCCGTACCGTCCACGTCGACGGCTTCGAGCACCGGATGAAGTATCCCTCCCCCGGCAGCATCGCGAAGTTCACCCCGATCCCGGCCGACGTGTACACCGTGTAGCCGCTTCCGTTGAAGCGCAGCATCCGCGTCGCCTCGCCGCCGTCCGAGGCGACCTCGGCCAGCACCGCCGAGGCGGTGTAACGGTCGAGGGGGAAGGGCTCCAGGGGGAGCCCGATCAGATTGTACCCCGTCTCGAGCGCCAGCGGAACGCTCGCTGCGGCAAAGCGGCGGCCCGTGACCTGCCAGGACCCCGGCAGCGAGCAGCGCAGGAAATAGCCTTCTCCGGCCTTGACGTCGAAGTTGTTCCCGGCCCCGGCGTCGGTGTAGACGTCGTAGCCCGATCCGGTGAAGCGGAGGATGCGGGTGCAGGGGATGCCGCTGGCGAGGACGGACTGGAGGAGGTCCGCGGCCTTCATGGCGGGCAGCGCCGGGTCGAGGGGCAGGGCGACGAGCGTGTATCCCGCCACCAAGGGGATGCCGATCTGGGCCTGCGTGGCGGCCTCCGCCTCGTTGGACCAGGAGGAGGCGCCCGTCGCGTTGCTCGCCCGGACGCGGTAGACGTAGAGGGTGTCCGGGGCCAGCCCGCTGTCGCTCCAGGACGTGACGTCCGCCCCGACCGAGGCGACGAGGACAAAGGTCCCCCCGCTGCCCGTCTTCCGTTCGATCTGGAATCCGGCCTCGTTGGCGGCGTTGTCCGTCCAGGTCAAGCCGACCTGGCTCGTGGAGGTCGCGGTGGCGGCCAGGCCGGTGGGGGGCGCGTTCGGCGAGACCGCGACATTGTCGACCAGGGCCGCGCAGAGCGCGGCGTTGTCGTGGCTGGTGACCGGCAGGCCGACGACGATCGCGGCGGCCATGGCGACCGTGTCCGAGCCCACGGCCGTCCAACTCGCCCCGTCGCTGGAGGCGTAGGCGGAGAGGGTGTCGCCTTGCCGGACGACTCGCACCCAGCGGGGGGCCGTGGCGGCGCCGCCGGAGGTGCTGGCGCTGGTCCCGTCGGTCGCCGTCCGGCGCTGGAAGGAGAGGCCGTTGCCGGGTGTGAGGGCCATCATGGCGTGACGCGAGCCGGGGGCGAGCGACTCGCGTATCATGACGCCCGTCTTGGCCCAGGCGTTGGTGTTCTGGACGGAGACCACGCGGGCCTGGATCGCCCCGTCGCCGGTAAGCGGGCGGTAGACGAAGCGGAAGGCGTCGGCGGTGCCCCAGATGTCGGCCCCGGAACCTTTCAGGGTGAAGAGGCCGGCGTCGTAGCGCGCCCGGCCATCGACGCCGACGCTCCCGATGTCCTGGGTGACCCACGGCGGGGGGAGGGTGGTGGCGTAGGCCTCCGTGCACCAGGCCGAATTGCCGGTCACGTTGGAGGCCCGGACGCGGTAATAGTAGGTCGTCCCGCCCGCGAGGCCCGTGTCCGAGTAGGCCGTCACGTTCGTCGGGACCGTGGCGATCGTGGCGTAGGTCCCGCCGCTGTCCGTCTTGCGCTGGATCAGGAAGCCCGTCTCGTTGGAGGCGTTGTCCGTCCAGGCCAGGAGGACGCGGCTCTCGGAGACCGGCTCGGCGGCGAGGGCGGAGGGGGCCGCCGGCAGGGCGCCGCCGTAGACCACGTGCAGCAGCGGGGCGCCGGCGACGTCGCCGTCGTACGCCTCCGCCACGCGCTTGCCCGTTCCCGTGATGATCGCGGCGAGGTGGTTGCCGCACCGCCAGCCGGGGCGGTTGACGACCTGCTGGAGAACCGCCGAGAGGTCCGTTGTGCGCTGGTCCGCGCCCGCCGCGCCGACCACGGTCCAGTCGGGCGGGCTCCACGCGGCCGTCGCGGTCGTCTTCGGGCGGGACGTGATGCTGTTCGTCGCGGTCGTGAAGGGGACCGGGTCGTCCGACGCCTCCGCGGCGATCGTGAGGGCGACGGGATTGACGTTGCCCGTCTCGTCGACCTTGAACTGGATGTAGGCCTGGGTGATCGGGGCGCCGGGCGGGACGGTGACGTTGAAGAATCGGACGCCGATGACCTGGGTGTCGGACTCCTGGGTCAGCTCGAGGTCCGTGCTGGTCAGGTCGATCGTCCCGGTCTGGTGCTCCTCCGCGTCGTCGCTGCCCGCGTCGACCCGGACGTCGACCGTGCCGCCGCCGCCGTCGTCCAGGGTCGTCGCCACGGCCGTGTTGGACCAGCCGGAGGTGTCGGCGTCGCTCTCGGCCCGGACCTGGTAGCGCCAGGTGGTGTTGGCGGCGAGGCCGGTGTCGGAATAGCCCGTGGCGTTGGCGGCCGCGTTGGCGAGGAAGGCGAAGGCGCCGCCGACCGGCGCCCGCTCGATCCGGTAGCGGGTCTCGCCGGTCGCGTTGTCGTTCCACGCCAGGTCGATGCGGCTGGGGGAGACGGCCGTGGCCGCCAGGCCGGTCGGCGCCACGAAGGCCTTGCTCAGGTGGAGGGTGTCGAGGACCGTCCCGTAGTCGTTGTAGACCGCCATGTCGAGGGTCGTCGTCGTGACGTCGAGGATGCCGTAGCAGTAGTCCTGGACCGACTTGACGGTGTAGGAGGCGGTGCCGGGGGCCGCCTGGGGGGCGCCTACGGTGCCGATGACCATGTGATGGATACCGTTGACCAGGTTGTGCTGGTAGAAGTGGGAGTGGCCGGCGAGGACGAGGTCGACGCCGTTCGGCTCGAAGGCGGAGGTCGTCAGGGCCTTCATGTCGGCGTCCTCGTTGTGCCCCCCCGCGCAGTAGGCGGGGTAGTGCACGACGACGATCTTCCACGGCTTCACGGAGGCGGCGAGGTCCGCCTGGGCGAACGTGGCCTGTGCGCTGCCCGGCGAGTCGCTGACCTGGTTGTTGAGCACGAGGACGTGGACGTCACCGTAGTCGAGGGAGTAATAGGCCTGGGTGCCGGAGGCCGATGCCGGAGCCTCCGTGAAGGCCTGGGTGTTCGTGCTCCACCCCTCGTGGTTTCCGGCGGCGTTGAAGAAGGGGACCCGGGCGGCCAGGGCCAGCTCGTTGGCGCGGAGGAACTCGCTCTTGAAGACGGCGTACGTGGAGTCGTTGCAGAGGTCGCCGCCGTAGAAGGCGACCCGGGGTTGGTCCGTGTTCAGGACGCGCTGGGCGACCCGGTCGTGGGGGGCGGTGTTGGTCCGGAAGTCGGCGAGGAAGGCGAACCGGTAAGGGGTCCCGGGCGCCACGGCGGTCCGGAAGGTGAAGTCCCCCGTGGTGCTGGCGCCGTGCCGGGCCCGGTAGTGGTAGAGCGTGTCCGCTGCCAGGCCCGTCAGTCGAACGCGGTGGACGTACGTCGTGTTGGTGGTCGTCTTCGTGGAGGCGGTCGAGGCCGTGCTGCCGTAGGAGGCGGTCGTCCCGAAATCGACGCTGGCGGCGACGGTGGAATTGCACTCCACGAGGACGGTGACCCCGCCCGTGTCGACGGCCTGCAGATAGGGGTTCATGACGATGTCGGCGCCGGCCGCGGCGAGGCCGAGCGCCAGGCCCGCCACCAGGAGGAGGGCTTGAGCGAAGCCGGTCGCGATGGCGCGCAGGAGAGAGGACATGAAGCTCGGTTGCCTCGAATGGGGCCGGCGTCTATCCTTGTCCGTTCAGGTCGATCGTCACCCAGCGCAGCTCGTTGTCCGCCTGGGCCCCGAAGGCCAGCCGGTCCCCGTCGGGGCTGAACCGGTAGCTGCCGACGAGCGTCCAGGCCCCTCGCTCGGCGCCGTCGATCCACAGCGTTTCCCGTCCGCCGAAGGCGGTCTTGAAGACCAGGTGGCGACCGTCCGGACTGTACGCGAGGTCGCGCACGTTCTCGTACGCGCCCAAGGGCCGGCCGTCCCGCAGGACGATTTCCCGGCCGCCCTGCGCGTACACAAATGCCATCCCCGTTGCGTCGGGACTGAAGTGGGTCCGGACGACGTTGTCGGCCGAGATCCGGGGCGTTTGGTCGACCACGGCCGTCCACCGGCCGCCCGTGCGGGCCGCGAGGGCGACGTGGCGGCCGTCCGGGCTGAAGACCGGGCTGCCGGCGCGGTCCTCGTAAGTC
>CAYUME010000217.1:0-7532 GCA_964445475.1 uncultured Planctomycetia bacterium | reverse complement strand
CCTGGAGCGGCACGATCTTCTCCAGCCCCGCCTGCTTGATCTGGTCGATCTCGCCGCCGATCGCGTCGATGTATTTCTGCAGCTCCTGCTTGCCCAGCATCTCCAGCCCCTTCTTGGCGATCTCCAGGAAAGGCACCTTCCCCTGGATTTCCGGGTCCGCCGCGGGGCCGACGACCGCCACGCCCACGACGACGGGCAGCTTCTCCCCGTAGGCGTTGATCCCCTGGATGGCGTATCCGGACGTCTGCGCGTCCAGCCCGAGGATGCCGGGCGCTCCCGGCCGCGCGGCGATCTTCAAGCCGTCGATCCGGAGGTTGACGGCGGTGTCGATCGTCCCCGCGGCCACCCCCCCCTTCGCGTCCAGTGTCGTCACGCCGCCCACCACGTCAACGGGGAGCGACGTTTCGTAAAGCGGCTTGAAGTCCGTGAGCGGGATCTTGGCGACCTGGATGTCCGCCTCCGTCTTTTCGGGCAGGTAGGCGATCTTGAAGGTCAGGGTGCCCGCGGCATCGCCTGCGAACGTCCCGGCGCCCTCGAACCGCACGGGCTGCCGGTTCCAGCCCGGCATGGAGGAGAGCTGGGTGCCCTTGGCGTTCAGGCGGGTCAGCGAAGGGAGCGCCCCCTGCTCCGCCGCCCGGTCCTCCAGGGCGAGCGCGAGATTCTCGATCTCGATGTGGTCGACCCGCACGAGCGGGATGCGGCGCTTCGGCTCCCAGCGGGCGTCCGGGTCGTAGTCGAGTTGGACCGGCTCCGGCTTCGCCTTCGCCGCCTCCACGGCCTTTGCCGCCGCCTCCGACTTCTTCTGGCGGTAGGCCTGGACCTTCTTCCAGATCGACGTCCAGTCGGCCTCCTTGCCCTTCTCCATGAGCCCGTCGACGAACTCCTTCCAGGCGGCCTGCTCCCCCTCGGAGGCCTTCGCGTCCGGCTTCGCCGCCGGGAGGTCCGTCACGTTGAGCGACCCGTCCGCCTTCCGCGCGACGTGGAAGGCCGCGTCCCGCATCACGAGCTTCTCCACCCGGAACCGCTTCGACAGGAGGTCGACGAACCCCAGGTCCGCCTCGAAGCCGCCGATCCGCACCATGTCCTGCTTCGTGTCGGAGGGATCCGGGAGCTGGAAGCCCTTGAAGGAGAACTCCTGGCCGAAGAACGCGTAGGCGACGTCCGCGAACGTGCACTGGACGCCCAGCGCCTTGCTGGCGCCGCCGGCGGCCAGGTCCTTGACGGCGAACTGGGCGTAGAACCCCGCCCCCACGACGAGCGCGATGCAGAGGGCCGGAATGGCCGCCACCATGTACGCCCGGAACGGCCGCAGGAGAAGGAACCGCTTCTTCCGCTCGACCGGATCCTTGTCCTTCCCGAAAAGGTAGCCCACCCCGAAGCGGAGGACGCCCACCTTCATGACCTTCTGGTACCAGGCCGCCGCGGCGATCCGCGGGGCAATCCGCTCCCGGTAGCCGCGGACGGAGAGGCGGGCGACGACGGCCAGGACGAGCGCCACGGGGAGGGCAATGACGTACGCGCCGAGGACGAGGTAGCGCTCGTAGCCCAGCCACGCCAGGACCGGCGCCTCGCTCAGCCACTGGACGAGGGCGGGAAAAAAGCCGTCCCGGCCCGACAGCAGGCCGAGCCCGATCCGGAAGGCGGTGGGGGCCAGGAGGAGGAAGAGCGGCTTGAACAGGCCCCAGCAGAGGAGGACCATCCCCATGCTGCAATTCAAGAGGAAGGCCAGAAAGAGGATCGGGAGCCAGTGGAGCCCCGATGGCGTCAGCCCCAGCAACGTGCCCAGGAAGACCCCGATGGCGATCTGGGCGGGCGTGAGATCCGACTTGATCTGCCGGAAGAGCTTCCGGACGAGCTTGAGCAGGAACATGTCAGCGCCCTCCCAACGGGATCCTCGCCTCGCGCCATGACCGCCGTCCGGCCAGATTACCCCGGATCGTCGACACGCTCAACCCGTATGTCAAAAAACCGTTGCCGCCACCCCGGCTCACCGGCCCGCGCCCGCTGCCTTCAGCCTCGCCGCGATCGCCGCGTCCGGGAGGAGCGCGCCGGCCATCGGAACCAGCCAGCCGTCGACGCCGTCCTGCTTCCAGGGCTTGAGCGAGGCGGTGACGTCCTGGCCGTTCAGCGTCACCCGGGGCTTCGCCCGGGCCCCGCTGACGAAGAGGAGGGTGGCCGCCGCCTCCCTCTCTTTCGGCAGGTACTCGCCGCCGAAGGCGTGGTAGAGCAAGTCGATCTCGCGCGAGTCCGTCACCGCCCAGCGGCCCATCGAGCAGGCGCCATCGGCGGCGATCCGCACGCCGCCGGGCTCGCGGAAGGCGTAGTCCAGGTAGTTCGGAAGCAGGTTCATCGCGACGTAGCGCTTCTGCTTCGGGAAGGTCTGCAGGAAGAGGTTCAGCTCGGGGTGGCGCGCGCCCCGCTCCACGACCGCGCCGTTCTTCTCCAGCCGCGCCGTCCCCATCCGCGTCAGCGTCGTGTCCTGCCGGAGCTTCTTCTCCTTCGCGTCGTCCCAGGGATCCCGGCCGTTGACGGCGAAGGACTCCCAGCCCGCCGTCAGGGTGTCCTTCCCGCTCGCGTAGGTCAACGCCCCCTTCTCCCCCGCGGCCAGCCTCGCGGCGAGGACCCGCTTCCGGAACGCGTCGAAGCTCCCGCTGTCCTTCGCGTCCCCCATCTCGACCACGAAGCCGGACGAGGCGGAGCCGAGCCGCTTCAGGGCGTCGGCCCCGATCGCCGCGTCCTTCCGGTAGAAGTGGGCGTGGACGAGGAGGGCGGGCTGGATGGTGGTGCTCTCGTGGTAGGGCTGCGTCTGCGGCTGGCCGGGCTCGAGCGTGACGTCGGCGTCGCGGCCGAGGTCGTCGGTCGGCAGCGGGCGGATCGCGAGGTAGGTGACGCCGTCGCGGACCAGGATCACCTGCCCCTGCTTCGCCGTGGCGGGGAGGGCGGCCACCTTCCGGTCGTCGATATAGATCTCCCAGGTCGGGGCCGGCTGCTCGTAATTGAAAAGCGCCGCCGTGCACTGGACGCTCCGGATCTCTTGGGCGGGCAGCTTCCGTTGCCCGAACAGATGCTCGCCGGCCTGCTGGGCGATGACGTTCGGCTGGGGGCGTGCCAACAGGACAAGCGTGGGTCCGCTCTGGTAGCACCGGTAGACCCCCTGCGGGCTGATGACGCCCTCCCCGTCGCAGCCGACTGTGGTCTGGTTGAAGCCGATCCGCACGTCCAGCGTGCCGATGTCGCGCATGGTCGTCGGCGGCGCCGCCTTGCGCCGCCAGTGGCCGAGCACGTGGATGCGCTGGGGCTTCTGGCGGATGCACGACAGGCCGTAGCTCTCGCCGAAGTACGTAAAGACCGGGTCCCCCTCCTTCTCGACATAGAGCGACCACGGCAGCGGCTTCTCGTCGACCAGCTCGGCGAGCCACGGGTCCGCCCACGGGCCGGAGAGGCTCTGCAGCGCGACGGCGGCGGCCGGGTAGTCGTGCCCCCAGGCGCTGATCGGGCGCGGGGCGTTGCCGCGCCCGTCCTTCGCCGCGGTCAGCGCCGGCAGGACGCCCGTGTCCGTGTCGCTCAGCGCCCCCTTCGGCGAGAGGACGTGCAGGATGTGGTAGAGCCCGTCCTGGTGGCCCAGGACGTGCTCGTAATAGGTGCGGCTGGCCGGGCCGATCAGCTTCTTGAGGCTCGGATGGTAGGCGCCGGCGAGGTCGTTGACCGTCTTGGCGATGATGCTCCAGCCGGCCATCCGGTCCTCGGGCTGCTCGCAGAAGTCGGCGAAGTTCTTGTTGGCGGCGGTCGCGATGGCCCAGTAGTAGTGGTCGACGTACTCCTGCCCGACCCCGGCGCGGTGGGTCCACATCCAGAAGGGGAACTGCATCAGCCCAGCCCGGCCGTCGGCCATCGCGTTCGCCGAGCCGATGATCTGGCCGTTGAGGAGCGCGCCGGAGGAGGCGCTGGAGTTGAAGTTCGCCGTGCTCATCTCCCGCGTGAACCCGGAGCGGTAGTAGCTCTTGTTGCCGCGCCAGTCGCCGGTCTTCTTGTAGTAGGTGTCGCCCTGGTTCCACTCGGCCTGCTTGCCGTCCGCAAACCGGCCCACGCGGGGGTCGTCGACCATCGGGTGGACCAGCTTGCCGGAGAGCTCGTCGCACTGGCGGCGCAGCTTCGGGTCGAGCTGCGTCTCGCGGTCGGGCATGAGCCAGGCGATCCAGCTTCGGAGGATCGACTCCTGGACCGGGGCGGGCAGGGCCTCGCGGTAGTTGTACCACTGGGTGACGTTGTTGGCGCCGGTCAGGTGCCCGTCCCACCAGCGCGGCGGGCAGCCGTGCACCCAGTCGAGCCAGGCGAGGTAGACCGCGTAGTCGGCGTCGAGGGGCTGGTTGCGCTGCTTCGCCTCGCGCTCGGCCGCCTCCCGGGCGCGGTTCATGACGTGCTGGGGAACGATGCGGTAATAGAAGGGCTGCACCGTCCCGCCGCTTTCCAGCCCCATGAGCTGCCGCACATGGGCGTACTGCCACTCCGGCATCCACGCGGGCCGGGCCATGAATTTCTCGTTGAGCCGGGCGACCTCGGCGGCGCCGGGTATCACCGCCGTCGGCGCGCCCAGCGGCTTCCCCGCGTGCCGCGCCGCCAGCGCCGCGACGTCCGCCGGCGGGGCCAGGTCGACCTTCCCGGTCGTGCCCGGCTTGAGCGTAACGACCAGCTTTGGCTGTTTGATCAGGACGGCGCGCGGGCCGGTGCTGATGGCCCACTCGTAGGCGCCGGTGAAGAAGCGGGCGTCGTAGACCTCCAGCTTGCTGACGACAAAGCCGTAATCGGCGATCGCGCGCAGGCGCTCGGCCGCGGTCTTGCCGTAGGCCGCGTCCGTCAGCGCGGCGGTGACGTCCATCCGCCCGTCGGGCTTGTAGGACGAGACCTCGACGGGTCCGAGCGGCACGGGGAACCGGTCCTCGGCGGGATCGGAGGCGCCGAAGCGCTTCCAGTAAACGGCGCCGTTCACGGCGGCGTTGTAGGTCGGCCCGATCCGCGCGTCGGCCTGCCACGGCTTGCGCAGGAGGTGGGCGACGGCGTGCCAGCTCGGGCGCTGGGCGCGGTAGAGCGTGTCGCAGTCCCAGTTCATCCGGTAGCGGTAGCCGTCCGCGCAGGGGTAGTCCGCGCCGCCCGACCCGGTCGGCCAGAGCTCCTCGTCGAGGTACGGCAGGACGAGCTCGGCCTTCGCGATCGCCCGTCCCGCCGCGAGCGCCGTGGCGATCTTCTCGGCCGCGCCGGGGAAGCGGACGAGGAGACTGCGGTGCACGGCGTCAAAAGCCAAGGGTCCGGGGCTCACCCCGCCCCAGACCGCCGTCTGGCCGCGGTCCTTGATTTTCTCGTCCTTCACGACGCGCTCGCCGTCCTCGGCCACGGGGATCGGCCGGTCCCAATGCGAGCGGAAGCCGCTCATCCCGGCGCACTGCGGGGTGTCGAAGACCAGGACGTCCTCGGCCCGGGAGGCGGGCAGGCTCCAGAACACCATCAGGGCGATCGCGGCCGGGCGGAGCGGGGTCATGTCATGCCCTCCACGCATGCGGGGCGTCCGCGAAAAAGTCGTGGGCCCAAAGTACACGGGAACGCCGCGCCCCACAACCGGGATCCGGGTGGAAGGGGTTGGCGCGGTGGGAGGGGTTGGTGCCCTGCCATCCGGGCTGTCCTTCAAGACAGGGCACAACCCCGATGTGGCGCGCCGAAGCGTCACGCGTTCGCATGCAACACGAAGGCGGGGTGCGATCCGGCGGCTGGACTTCGCGGCCCACGGCTGTAATCGCGACCGGGCCAGCCGCCGACGACTGCGACCAGTCTGGCCGGGCGCATGTCACCCTGACACCCCCCCGCGCATAGGATTTCACGGCGGAGGGCATCCGCATCGTCCGGAGGCGGGTCCTCCCCGATGCACCGGGGCCCCCGGCCGTGCGGGGCGCGGGGGTGGGAGGGGGGCCCCCTGAACGTTGCGGCTATTACATCATCCGCGACGAGGAGACGCTGGAACGGCCACGGATACGGAGTATGCTGCCGGTTCTGGATGAGCAAGCGCGGGAGTGCCGGCGGATCCGGGCTCGCAACCGGCCGACCACGGAAGACGCCTGGAAGACACGGGAAGAGCGGATCCGACGGCACGGGAAACCAGAGGGCGTTCGCAGCGCTATTCGCAAGCCCGAGGGCCGGGTCTTTTTCGGAGGAAAGACGGCATGCCCAAATCACCGGATACCCGTTTTACGGCTTTCGAGCAGGAGCTCGTCTTTTTCATCGAGTACCGGCGCGACGACTTCATGCGCCTTGCCGAATACCATTTCGACATGTCGCCCGTGCTCCCGTACAGCGAGCGCTTGAAGCCCTGGGTGGATGCCCCCGCCCCCGAACCCGGCCTGCCGTGCCGGCCGAGCGCACGAACCAGGATGGCGCTGGACGCCCTGGCGATCAAGAAAGTGATCGCCTGCCGCCGGGACCGGAACGGCAGCCAGTCGGTCGTCTACAACAAGACGAGGGCCATCAGCCGGCTGTTGAACAGCCCGGGGGTCCGCCACTATCGGAAACACCCGGACAAAGAGATGTCGTCGGGGAGATGAGGGCGCGTAGAGGTTCAGCGTGACATGGACAGTCCTCTGCGGGTATAAGCAATCGAAGAAGGAATGACTGTTCAGTTGGCTGGGTTAAAACACTGCCGCGCGACGCGCGGCCGGAGGAACGCATGAACAGGATGCCGTGGTGGATCGCCTGCGCCGGGGTGTTGGCTTGCGGCATCGCGCGGGGCGGCGAAGAGGCGGGCTGGGTCCGCCTCTTCGACGGCAAAACGCTCGCCGGCTGGCAGGTCAAGTGCGTCAAGGCCGACGCGGGGAAGGCCTACTGGCGCGTCGAGGACGGCGCCATCGTCTGCGACTCCCTCAAGGACGGCAAGCACAACTACGTCTGGCTGATGACGGAGAAGGAGTACGGCGACTTCGAGATGCGGTTGAAGGTCCGCTCGTACCCGGACTCGCCCGGCAACACGGGCGTGCAGGTCCGCTCGCGCTACGACGACGCGAAAGGCTGGCTGGACGGGCCGCAGATCGATATCCACCCGCCCGGCGGCTGGCGCTCGGGGCTGATCTACGACGAGACGCGCAGCGCCAAGCGCTGGATCTTCCCCTCGCTCAAGAGCTGGGCGATCCAGCCCGAGCAGGGCCCGAAGAAGTGGACGTGGGAGAAGGACGGCTGGAACGACGTCTACATCCGCTGCAACGGGACGACGATCGCCACGCGCGTGAACGGGCTGCCGATCGCCGACTACGACGGCGCCGGGGTGCTGGACGACGCATCGCACAGGGAACTCAACGTCGGCCTGAGCGGCTTCATCGCGCTGCAGCTGCACATGGGCGACCGGCTGCGCGTCGCGTTCAAGGACCTCGAGATCCGGCCGCTCGCGAAGTGAGGCACCCCGCCCCAGAGGGGCGGGGCTTCAACAGCAACAACAGGGCGAACCCCGCCGATCCTCCTTCGCTGCGGCCGTTGGCCGCAGCTTCGGCGGACCCGCC
>CAYUME010000216.1:0-7554 GCA_964445475.1 uncultured Planctomycetia bacterium | reverse complement strand
GTCGCGATCGGGGGCGCCACGCAGAACCGGCTCTGGATGCAGAACAAGGCGGACGTGGTCGGGAAGCCCGTCGAGGTGCCGGAGTTGGACGAGGCCGTGCCCCTGGGGGCCGCGATCCTCGCCGGGATCGGTGCCGGGATCTACCGGGACGAGCAGGACGCGTTCGAACGGGTCCGACGCCCGGGGCGCGTCTACGAGCCCAACCCCGCGCTGCGCGGGCTCTACGACGACCGGTACGCGGTCTTCGAGGGGCTTTTCCCGTCCCTTCAGCACGTCCACGCGCGCCTGTCAAGGGCCGTCTCGACGTGACCGCGATCCGTCCACCTGCTCGTCCTCGAACGCGGCTGTCCCGAACGATCTGTCATTTGTTGTCCCCGAGGTCGTACACCCTCACGTAATCCACACGGAACGCGTCCGGCAGCTGCGCCTTCCGGATGTCCCCCGCCCAGTCCCCGATCTCATCGCTGAGCTTGATGTAGAGCGGCACCTGGCAGACCCCGCCGTCCTTCGTCCGCCACGTCTCCTTCCCGTCGACGTAGAAGACGTACTCCTCCGGCGACCACCAGAGGCCGAACGTGTGCCATCCGTCCATCACCCCGGGGATCTTCGGCACGAAGCCCTTGCTCTTGTGCTCCTTCCCGTACCCGTCCCAGTGGAGGGTCTGCTGCACGCGGTCGTCGAGCCAGGGCTTCTCGAAGATGTCGATCTCCGTCCCGTCGCGTCCCTCGTTGCCGATCTTCCCGACGCAGTCGTTGTAGAGCCAGAAGGCGGACCAGTGTCCGACCTGTTTCTGGAGCTGGGCGCGGCAGACGAAGTACCCGAAGGCGTGCTCGAACTTCCCGCGGGTGCGGATACAGGCGTCGAGGAACCGGTCGCCGTCCTTGATCGTGCTCATGACGAGATGACCCTTGCCGTCGAGGGAGACGGCCTTCCGGGACCACCAGCCGTCGCGGCGCTTGTACTCGGGGACGTCCCACTTCGCGGCGTCGAGCGTCGTGCCGCTGAATTCGTCGTTCCAGGCGAGCTTCCACGTCCTGCCCTCGGGCAGGGAGGGGAGCGCGTCGGGCGGCGTCAGGGCCGGTCCCGCCGCGGCGGGGAGGGAAACCCAGGCTGCAAGGAGGACGGTTGCGCTCTTCATGGCATGGCTCCAGGCGGGAGAGGTAACGGGCGGACGGTCTGCCGTTCTTTGGAAACGGGACGGTCCGAGCACCTGTCATAATGCAAAAGGGGCGGCCGGGATTTCGGCTTATTGCCGAGAAGGGACGGATGCGGGTGCGGCATCGAGCGCTCCGTGCCCGTCAATCCCCGCTGCCGACCTTGCGCGCCGTGAACGTCACCCGATATGCGCGGTCGGGATCGCCGGTCTTCGGCTGGGGGACGAGCAGGAAGTCGTCCGCGATCACGGGGTCGAGGTCCTGTCCCTCCCGGATCCGGACGTCGGCGAGACGCCCGTCGAAGTACTGCACGATCGGCCGACTCCCGCGCTGTGTTCCGTTGGTGTTGACCGGCATGAAGGAGTCCTTCCCGCGACGCGGGCGGACGGTGAACGTGTAGAGCCCGTCCTGCTCCGTCAATTCCTGGTCCCACGCCTTTTCCGCCGCGGCCATCCGCGCCTCCCATTTCGGGTCGCCGTAGAGCGCCACGACGTCGCGGTCGTGCAGCAGCCCGGCGCCGTCCTGCAGGCCCAGTCCAGACGCCTTCGCGGTTTCACCCAGTGCAGTCGGCTTGCGCGTGGATCCCGGGGGTGCGTCGACGGCCGCGAGGTCGGGGAAACAGGTCGCGAGCCGGTGCTCCAGGGCTCGCTGGTTCGCGTGAAAGGCCTCGACGAATGTGTAGCGCCCGGGCTGTTCGACGAAATAGTCGAGGCATCCCCATCCGGCGTAACCGTACCAGGTGGGGACCGTGTACCCGATCATCTGGAGGACGCCGGCGCTGTTCATCCAGGCCAGGGCCATCGCATCCGGTCCGTCGATGTGACCCATGAGGCAGTTGCCGATCGGGAGGTAGACCTTGGGGTTGGGGGAATGGATGGCGATGCGGTTCCCCTTCGTGTCCACGCCGCAAAGCTGACCGGCCGTGGACCGGAACGTGCCGTTCCTGTAGCGGTAGCCGATCTGCCAGTCGCGCTCGGTGGCGTGGCCGGAGGTGACGAAGAGGTCGGCCGCGTAGGTGTTCAAGGTGTCGGCGAGGGCCTGCGTGGTGTCGTCGGGGCCCTTCTCCTGGGCGGGGGGGCCGCCCGGCGCCTTGCGGACCACCCGGTTCTTCTCGAGCTCGCAATACCAGACGCCTTCCTCGCACAGCTCCAGCGCCACCTCGGTGCCCGAGGCGACCTTGCGGACGGTCAGCGGCGCGGCGTGTCGGGCGATGCGCAGGGCGTTCTCCGCATCGTATCCGGTGAGGATGCCCCAGAGCGTGTCCCCGTGCGGGTCGTCATCGTACCTGCGCGTGAGGCGGTGGACGTCGGCGACGAACTGGCGCGTCGCCTCCTCGGGGCGGGCGACGAAGCAGGTGTACCGCGGGTGTCGATCCCGGAGCGCCGGCAGGGCGTCGCGCACGGACGCGTCGTAGACGACCACCGCGGCCCGGTGCTTCCCGGCCAGCGCCGAGACGACCGCCGACCACCCGGCGTCCTGCTGCGCCGCCTTGGAGACGACCACCGCGTAGTCTGACGGCGCCCCCGGAGCCGCCGGAACGGAGACGAGCGCAAGAAACGCCATCCAACCGGGGCCGGTTCTCATGCGGTCGACCTCTCGCTTGTTTCGTGTCCGCACATTATAATCGAATGGCCCGGCTGGGGCGAGCCGGTTGACGGGAGAAATGCCATGGGATGCGGACTCGGGGCGCTGGCGCTGGCGCTCCTGCAAACGGCCCCCCCGGCTGTCGACGTTCCTCCCGATGGACTCGCCCGGGTCTTGGCCTATTTCGAGACGCTCGCGCGCCCGGACGGCGGCTACGGGTTCGGGTGCGAGCCGACCTCCCACATCACGGCGACCTGGGCCGCCGTCGGCGCGTATCGCATGCTGGGCCGGATGCCTCCCCATCCCGACGCCATCGCGGAGTTCGTCCGGACGCACCATCCCTACAGGGGGCCCCACGCGGAGTCGAAGCCCCATGCCGCCGAGCTCCGTTCCTTCACCGTCCAGCGGATCCAGACCCTGAAGTGGCTGGGGCAGGACGCCTCGATGTTCCTCGACGAGGTGCGCGGCTGGAGGAAGCCCACGACGTACGCCGCGATGTACGAGCGCAAGGGCTATCCGCTCTTCCAGCAGGAGACGCTGGCCTTCGTCGGGCGGGACCTCCTCGGGCTGCCCGTGAGCGACATCGACCCGGCACTGGTCGAATACGTCGTGTCCCGACGCCGCACCGACGGGAGCTTCAACAACACGCCGGCCTCCGACGGGAGCGACGGGCACGTCGTCAACACCTGGCGGGGGGTCCAGGTCCTCCGGCTGCTGGGCCGGCTGGACGAGAAGCGGGCGGAGACCGTAACGTGGTTGCGTGGCTTGCAGCACGGATGTGGCGTTTTCAGCCGCTCGAATCCGGACGACATGAGTTTTTGTCTCGACAACACGCAGGCGGCCGTCCTCGCATTGGAAGCCCTCGGCGCGGAGCCCGAGGGGCGCAAGGCCTGCATCCGGTGGATCTGTACGTTGTGGAACCCGGACGGCGGTTTCGGGAATAAACAGGGGTTCGTCTCCGACCCGGTCAGCACGTTCCAGGCGCTGGAGACGCTTCACGCCCTTGGCGCCCAGAACGACCTGGCGCAGTACAGGCGGGAATTGCGGGCGCCGGAGCCCGGTCCACCCGACGGGTTGAAGCCCTGGACGATCCAGATCCAGGCGCCTGGGCAGGGGAGCCCGGAGGATGCGGTGACCCTTGCGCGCGACCTCCGAATCCACCTGTGGGGCGCGAAGAACGCGCCGCCGGGCTGGATCGAGCGCGCGCAGGCCGTCGCCCGACGGCGCGACGTGCCCGTCACGTTCTTTACCGCGAACGAGGAGTACGGGACCTACGTGGGGCTCGTCGGCCAGGGGACGTACAGCCACGTGAGCGACCCGATCGCCCCCGCGGGAGCCGATATGGGCCCTTCGATGGCCGGGAAGGACCCTTCATGGGACGATTTCGTCGTGAAGCGCATCGGTGTGCTCCGGAAGGCCGGCGGCCGCATGGTCTGGCAGATCTGCGACAACGTGGAGTTTTCGAACATCCTGCTAGACGCCCCCTCGGGCTATGACGCCGTCGCCACCTTCCACATGCGCCAGAACTTCGCCGACCTGCTGCCGTTCATATATCGGTGCGGCAAGCCGTTCGTCGCCCTGCAGGATGCGCACGGGCCGGAAGCGTGGTGGTGGGCCGACGATCTCGCCGGCTACCGGACGGTCTTTCTCGCGAAGGAGCCGACGTGGGCGGGATGGATCGAGGCGCTCGGCGCGAACCGGGTCGTGGCCGTTCGGCACGACGCGGTCACGCGGTTCCGGACCCGGATGCTCGGGACCGGACCCTGGTGGGTGCGGGAAGCCGTACGGCGCGACGAGGCCGCCTGGCGCTGGTGGGGCGACACGCCGGAGGACATCCGGCGGCCGCTCGTCTCGGTCGTGGCCGTGAAGCCCGGCGACGCCTTCGAGGCCGGCTCCCCGGCGAAGGGCGTCGCGATCCGGGTCCGCACGGCATGGACCCACAGCGCCCAGGGCGTTCCCGTCGAGCCGATCGCGGAGCTCGTCTCGCTGGATGTGGACGGCGCGCGGATCGCGACGCGACGGGTGGAGACGAAAGGGACCCGGGGCCGCCGGGAGGATGTGTACGACCTCGCGACGCGGGAGGACCTGCGGCCCGGGTCGCATGTCGCCAGGGTGACGGTCCGCGTCCTGGGAGACGCTACGGAGCGGCGCGTCGACATGCCGTTCGAGCTCCCGTGAAGAGGCTGGGGGCGTCTCCCCACATTGCGCTGGATTGCGCCCGGCTCCCGCCTACAATAAGAGACCTCGGATGCCGTTTCAAATCCCCCAGTCCGGAGTCGGCCGGTGAAGATTCTTCCGCGAAATCCGGTTGCGGTGCTCCTGTTCCTGTCCCTTCTGTCGGCTGCCCCGTCCGTGCTCCCGGCCGAGGAGGCGCCGGCGTTGAAGCCGGGCGACCCGGCCCCGAAGCTGTTCGTCAGCAGGTGGTTGAACGGGGATCCCGTCGAGCAGCTCGACAAGGGCACGACGTACGTGATCGAGTGCTGGGCGACGTGGTGCGGACCCTGCCGCGCCTCCATCCCGCACGTCTCCGAGCTCAACACGAAGATGAAGGATCGCAAGGTGGTCATCATCGGGTTGAACGTCTGGGAGCGGGACGTCGCCCAGGTCGAGCCGTTCGTCAAGCAGATGGGGGAGAAGATGAACTACCGGGTGGCGCTCGACACGCCCGGCGAGGACGGCAAAGGGAAGACGGCGACCGCCTGGCTGACGGCGGCCGGGCGGAACGGGATTCCCTGCGCCTTCATCGTGGACCCGGCGGGGAAGATCGCCTGGATCGGGCACCCGATGAGCGGGATGGATAAAGTGCTCGAGCGGGTGGTGGAGGGGACCTTCGACCTCCAGAAGGAGGCCGCGGCCGCAGCCGAGTGGAAGGCCCTCGAGCAGCGGCTGGCCCAGGCGGCGCAGAAGAAGGATCCGGACGCCATCGTGGAGGTCCTCGATGCGATGGCGAAACAGGACCCGACCATGGCGGTCCAGCTCGCCATGGTCCGGTTCGAGGTCCTTTTCAAGATGAAGAAGGACTATCCCGCCGCCTACGCGCACGCCCGGGAGGCGGCCGGGTCGCATTGGAAGGCCGACGCGATGGCGCTGAACAACGTGGCCTGGATGATCCTGGACACGGCGGGCGTCGAGACGCGCGACGTGGACCTGGCGATGACGCTCGCCGTCGAGGCGGACCGCCTGACGGGCTCTTCCAACCCGGTCGTGATGGACACGCTGGCGCGTGCGCACGCCGAGAAGGGGGACCTCCCGAAGGCCATCGGGATCGTGGAAAAGGCCCTGGAGAAGACGGCGGATGCCGGAGTGAGGAAGCAGTTGACGGCGTCGCTGGAGCAATACAAGGCGAAGCAGGACCAGGCGAAATGAAGGCCGACGACATCCCTGGCCGCCGTGTCCGGGCGGGCGTCGTCGCCCTGCTCGTCGGTATCCCGTGAATCGCGCACGTTGCGCGGGCCGAAGGGGCGCCCGGTGACGGCAGGTCGCCCTTCCGCCCGATCCTCTACGCCGCCGAGGGGGCTCGCACGATCGTCGAATACGCGGGAGACGGGACGGTCGTCTGGATGTCCCGGGGACGCCCGTGCGGTGAGCGACGGGCGCCGGGCTACCCGGGCGCGTGCATCCGCCGGAAATCGCCGGGCGTGGTCCCCGTGATGCGGCGGAAGGTGCGCGAGAAGTGGCTGTGGTCGTAGAAGCCGGCCTCCTGCGCGATGTCGGTCGTCTTCCGGTCCGTGTCGGCCAGCAGGCGGCAGGCGGCGTCGACGCGCACGCGGAGGAGGTACTCGCGGGGGGTGGTGCCGAAGAGGCGGCGGAAGTGGCGGTCGAACTGGCTGCGGGAGAGGCGGGCGATCGCGGCCAGCTCGCGGGTGCTGAGCGGGTCCGCGTAGCGCTCGTGCATGATGGAGACCGCGTGCGAGAGGCGGCCGAAGATCTTGGGCGGGGCGCGCAGCCCGTCGATCTCGCGGTGGATCCCGGCGATTCCGATGATGCGGCCCCGGCGGTCCTTCACCGGCACCTTGCTGTAGACGATCAGGCGGTCGGATCCCGCCTCCTCCGGCGCCGGGGCGATGGCGTTGAGGATCGGCTTCCCCGACTCCATCACCTGCCGGTCCCCCTCCACGTACATCTTCGCGCGGGCCTCGGGGAAGAAGTCGAAGTCGGTCTTGCCCAGGGTCTCGGCCTCGGAGCTCACCCGGCAGTATTCGCACGACCGGCGGTTGTGCATCACGAAGCGGCCCTTCCGGTCCTTCATGAAGAAGGCCACGTCCGGGAGGAGGTCCAGGAGGCGCTCGAACGGCCGGACGTCCCCGATCCGGCGCAGGAAGGCCTTCTTGAACTGGACGGGATTCATGCTGAAAAAGTACACAAAAACGGCACCGGGATGCAAGCATTCCGAGCCGCCGAGGGCCTATAGGGAGGACGCATGCCGCGCGTGAGGCCTCCCCCTTCAGGAGTCCCGTCATGTCCCTGACGCGCCGGAACGCGATCGCCGGGGCCGCCGCGTTCCCCCTGCTGGCGGGCGCACGATCGGTCTTCGGCCAGGCCGCCGCCGCGGGGCCGCGGCTCGGGATCTGCGACTGGTGCGCGGGCGCCCGCGGCCCGGCCGCCCTCGACGCCGCGAAGGCCATGGGCCTCCAGGGCGTCCAGATCTCTCCCCGTGCCGCCGAGGAAAGGCTCTCCTACAACGACGCGGCCGAGCAGGACGCCTACCGGGCGAAGGCGAAGGAGACCGGCGTAGCCGTCGCCTCGCTGGCCCTCACGATATCCAACGGCTGCCCGCTGGCCACCGACGACCGGGCCGTCTCCTGGCTCGAGCAGA